>JALZJW010000035.1 GCA_030859565.1 Pseudomonadota bacterium | reverse complement strand
GACATACTCAATCAACCTCATGCATCAGAATAAAAAACACTTTAACGAACGGTTAAGATCCCGTTGACCCCTGGAATCGGTGAGCCCTATCCGCAGGCCCAACGAAATCGGTTCGTTAAACACACCTAACGCCTTAGAAGCGCACCCGCCGTCGCTACGGCGAGCCGTATTGAAAAGCTTACAACATATACCCGCAACTGCAAATACTCCTCCACAGGCGTGTTACGGAAGAAACGTGGTTCGAGCTAGGCGTCGGAGTGCGTCACACCGCACCGCGAGCGCAGTGCTCCCGCTCGAATACGCGGCGCATGTATTCCAGGTCCGAAGGAGTGTCGACGCCACGTTCTATCTCGCGCTGCACGACGGCTACCGCGACGCGATAGCCATAGTATAAGGCACGCAATTGCTCAAGCGCTTCGAGGTGTTCTAAAACGCAGGGTTCTAGCCGCGCTAAGCGCTTTAGGGTTTTAACGCGATAGGCGTACAAACCCAGGTGCCGCAAATAAGCGCGGTCCGCCAAGCACATCTCACTCGCCGCCGATTCGGCGCCGAATCGCTTGCGATCCCAAGGGATCGGCGCGCGGCTAAAATATAGCGCGTAGCCTTCGCGGTCCACCACGGCTTTGACGATATTAGGATCACGCAACGCAATCGCGCTGCCGAGAGGCGCGCATAGGGTCGCCAGATCAGCGCATGGCCGGTCATCGAGCAGGCCGGCGACCTGGGCCAGCAACGCGGGCGCTACGCGCGGTTCGTCACCCTGTAAATTAACGATAATGGCATCTTCGTCTTCTTTCAAAGCCGCCGCCGCTTCCGCCAGCCGTTCCGTCCCGGAACGATGATGCGCAGAGGTCATGCAAACCCTTGCCCCGAAACCGAGCGCGCACGCACGAATGCGTTCATCATCGGTGGCAATGATCACCGCCGAGGCGCCGCTTTGTAGCGCGCGCTCATGAACGTGCTGGATGAGGGGCTTGCCTGCGATGTCCGCCAGGGGTTTGCCCGGCAAGCGAGTGGACTCGTAACGCGCCGGGATATAGACGCGAAAATCCAACTAGAGTTTCTCGTCCGGTGGAATACGGCGTGCCTCGTCCTCCAGCATCACCGGAATATCATCTTGAATCGGATAAGCTAAACGGCAGGCGCGGCAGATAAACTCGGCTTCTGCTCGCTTGTACAACAGCGGGCCCTTGCATGAAGGACACACCAAGATCTCAAGAAGACGCTTGTCCATTGATCTTACTTGTCAAGAGTGTAATAAATTTTTTTTCGAAGGCCGATGACAGCTCGGCTTGTATGGGAATATACCAAACATCGGCTGGTGCGAAGCGCCGGCATTTTACCGCATCTTTCTCGGTCATGATGACAGGAAGCCCATCGGTGAATGCGAGATCGCGGCGAGAAAAGCCGTAATGATCCGGAAACGGGTGCTCGATCGTCTGGATACCGAAGCCTCTTAAAAGTGAAAAAAAACAATCCGGGTGTCCGATCCCCGCAACGGCATGGACGCGCCGCCCGCGCAATTCATCCAAGGTGCGCACCGCCGTATCGTCAGCCACGGCGTTGGCTATCGAGGCTCGGTAGCTCATCGCATATTCGTTATCGAGGGCCTCGCCACGGGTGACAATTATGTCGACACGCATTAATCGATCGATCGGCTCGCGCAAAGGTCCGGCGGGTAACAGGCGACCATTGCCGAAGCGGCGAACGCCGTCAACGACCGCGATTTCAACGTCCCTTGCGAGCGCATAATCCTGTAACCCATCATCACACACGATTACATTGCATTTATCGTCGTCTACCAACTGTTCAACGGCTTGCGCGCGCCGCCGGCCGGCGGCCACCACGGGGCCATTGCAACGTCTTGCGACGAGCACCGACTCATCGCCGACCTTGTGTGGATCGCTATCGGGTGCTACCCGCCGCGGCCAACTGGCGGCCTGTCCCCCGTACCCGCGGGTCACGATCCCGGGTCGGTAGCCCTGGCGCCTGAGACAGTGCGCAAGCCAGATGACGAGCGGCGTTTTGCCCGTGCCGCCAGCCGTGATGTTTCCGACGATAACGACAGGCGCCGCACAGGTGTACGGACGTACCAGCGGGGTCGAATAAAGCATCCGTCTCGCGGAGGCCGCGCCGCGGTAGGCCCAGCTCAACGGCGACAACAAGGCGCACCAGCGATGCTGTCCGTACCAGGCGTTTTGCATCCGTTGTTCAAGAAACACCGCCCCAGTTTGTAGCAGGAACTCGCATGAAGGTAAAGGCGCCGGCCCCAGGGAGGTCCGGATGGGTATATACTTGCCAGCTAATCCGCGCTATGCAGCCATGACTTTAAAAAGTAGCTCCGCGCTTTGAAACCAATCTTGACGGACCCGCGATGTCAACGCAACCGAGGGCGCCTCTGGAAACCTTTCCGAACCCGAGCCCTACCCGCGACTACGTGATCAGGATAGAAATTCCTGAATTCACCTGTCTATGTCCCAAGACCGGGCAGCCCGATTTCGCCACCTTAGAGCTGCTCTATGTCCCCGATCGAGAGTGCGTCGAACTGAAGTCGCTCAAGCTCTACGTCTGGTCCTTCCGCGATCAAGGCGCTTTTCACGAGGACGTCACAAACAAGATATTGAATGAGATCGTGTCAACGTGCCGGCCGCGGTTTGCGAGACTGACGTCACGCTTCAACGTGCGCGGGGGCTTATACACGAGCGTCATCGCGCATTATCAGGCGCCCGGCTGGGAGCCCGCCGAGCAGCTCGGTTTGACGCGAGCCCTTTAGTGCTTAAAGGCGTTGCGTCCCTCCCGGGTTTTTGGTACAACTGCGCGCTCATTTTTCTAAACATGAGGTAAGGGCAGTGCCCGCCAAGAAGAAGGTCGCGAAAACTAGCGAGGCGAAAGTGGCGCGTTTCGGGGCCGCGACCACGTCGTGGTACGACGGTTTCGCGCCGTACAAAGAGAAGCGGGGCGAGGAATACATGAATCCGGCGCAGATCGAGCATTTCCGGAAGATCCTCCTGGGCTGGCGCCGCGATCTGATCGAGGAGATCGATCGCACGGTTCAGCACTTACAGGACGACGCGGGGAGTTTTGCGGATCCGAATGATCGAGCAACTCAAGAAGAGGAATTCGCACTGGAGTTGCGCACCCGCGATCGGGAGCGCAAATTAATCAAGAAGATCGGAGAATCGCTCGTGAGCCTCGACACGGGCGACTACGGATACTGTGAATACTGCGGAGTCGAGATCGGGATCCGGCGCCTCGAGGCCCGGCCCACGGCGACGCTTTGTATCGACTGCAAGACCTTGGACGAGATCAGAGAAAAGCAGGTCATTTAGAGAAGCTCTGCAAAAGTTACTGCGCAGCCCATCTGCTTTGGCGCGTGCTCGCGCGTCGCTCGCCTATCTACCTGATATGTCTCGCGACTCGCTCCGCGGCTTCGCGCATCTGCGCTTGCTCGCGACACTTGTGCAGAGCTTCCTTAGTGTGCTTGAACAACGGCGCCGGCGCGATTAATCGCTGAATCCTTCCAGCCATCGGCAATAAAACCGCTCGGCGATGCGCCGCAGCGCCTTCACGCGTTGGGAAAGCCGGCGGGTGATCTCATCGGGGGCCTGCACGCTCGTAGAGAGCGCAGCCAGTTGATCCTGGTACACCTTTACCCACTGGGTCACCATCTTCGCCGTGACTTCAATATGACATTGCATGCCGAGCGTATTGCCGATCGCAAACGCCTGATTCTCGCAAAGATCGCTCTTTAACAGCCGAGCGGCGCCGGGAGGAATACTGAAGGTCTCGGTGTGCCAATGTAAGACCTCGAACCGAGGTGGCAAACCATCAAGCCAGCCCGCCGCTTCCTCGCCACCCGCGCACTCGACCGGGCGCCAGCCGATTTCTGGAACGCAACTGGGGGTGATCGCGCCACCCAATGCCTTGCTGATCAACTGGCCACCGAGGCAATGGCCTAGTATCGGCAAACCCCGGGCGTGGGCCGTCCGAATGAGCGCCAGCTCTTGTTCCAGCCACGGTAAGGGATCATTGACGGACATCGGACCGCCCATAAACACGAGCGCCGAACACCTGTCGATATCAAGCGCCCATTCCTCGCCTTCATCAATTCGTATGAGATCGAACGAGATACCGCGCAAGGCCAAGAACTCCGCCAAGTAACCCGGCCCTTCGCAGTTGACATGCCGAAAGATCAGTACCGGTTTCATCAGCCCATCGGCTTTGATTTGCGCGGGTTTGGAAGAGTAAGTGATCGTCCCGCCCAGGCTTGCCAAGGCATGCTAGCCGTTCACCGTTTCCTCGGCGCGGTGCATCCCAAATTTTTTCATCTTCTCGACCAAGGTCGTACGCCCCATTTTCAATCGCTTAGCCGCATGCGCAACCACCCAGTGGGCCTCATCGAGGGCCTGTTTGATCATCGTGTACTCGAGATTATTCAGATGTTCCTTGAGATCGATCCCCCCGCGCGGCAACCGCGGCAAGGACGAAACCTCTTCGGCGTGCGGCTCGCTCACGAGAATCGGCGCTCGCTCCGCTAACTCGACTGCTTGATATTTCTCCGGGAGATCATGTAAGTCCACTACCACGTCGGGGTAGAGGATCGCCAGCCGTTCCATCAGGTTCGCTAACTCCCGGATGTTACCGGCCCAGCGATAACCTGTCAGTGATTCGAGGCACAGGTCGGTTAATCGTAACCTGCCCCGGCCTTCGTGCTCCAAGCGAGCGACGAGATCGTTCACGAGCAATGGTACATCCTCGATACGTTCCCGCAGCGGCGGCATCTCAATCGGGAAAACATTCAAGCGGTAAAAAAGGTCCTCGCGGAACGTGCCCTTGGCGATGGCCTCTTCCAAATTGACATGGGTCGCGGCGACGATGCGTACATCCGCGGTGATGCTCTTGTTACTGCCGACGCGCTCGAAGGTGCGTTCCTGTAGCACGCGCAACAGTTTCACTTGCATCGCCAAGCTCATGTCGCCGATCTCATCCAAAAACAGCGATCCGCCTTCGGCCATCTCGAAGCGGCCTTGCCGCGAGGTGATCGCTCCGGTAAACGCTCCTTTTTCGTGCCCGAACAACTCGCTTTCCAAGAGATCGGCGGGAATGGCGCCGCAATTCACCGGAACGAAAGGCTTACTCCGCCGTTTTGAATTGTAGTGGAGGTGCCTTGCCACGACTTCCTTGCCCGTGCCCGACTCGCCGGTGATCAACACGTTCGCATCGGTGGCGGCCACCATCCCGATCATTTTGCGTATGCGCTTGATACCGGCACTGGTGCCGACCAGGCTCCGAAAAAGCTCCACGGACCTGGGCGTGCCGTCCTCATGCCGGTTTTGCCGATAAAGATCGACCTTCTGCAACACGCCCGTGAATTGCTTATAACGGAGCGGCAATTCGATCTCGCCGAGGATCCCGGCCTCGATCTCCTGGTTGCTTTTCGGCGATCCGCCCGCTTCCGAGACGAGCAAGACCGGGCGATAAGGATCGGAGGTCTTAAGGGCACGGAACACGTCGATCAACGTTCGCGCCGAGCCACAACTCCCCAACAAAACCAGATCAACGGTTTCCGCCTCCCGAAGCCGGGGCTCCCACTCGCCGTGGCCGCAGGCGATGATGTGCCGATACTCCAGGAATTCCATCACGGTTGCGAGCTTTGGCCGCAGGCCGGGGTCATCCTCAATAATTAGAACGCTGCTGTTCATGATGCATAGCTCATCGCCTAATCGTCCGGGCGAGAGGATTTTAGTAGACCATTGCTGTTCGCGAATGTCAAAATCTTGGCGTTTCCACCCCGATCCGCGTAGATGGCAGCCAGCCCGGATCGCTCTGGGCCGGCGCTTATGGCGCCGGATTAGCGTAAGATAATTGTGAACAAAGGGGGGGCTATGACGACTGAGAACATTCCGGTCACGCTGATCCGAGGCGATGGCATCGGGCCCGAGATCGTCGATTGCGCGCTCACGGTCTTAGACGCACTGGGCGTCGCTTTTAATTGGGACGTACAACAGGCCGGCATGGAGGCTGCGAAGGAGGGCGGCGATCCCTTGCCGGCGGCGACGATCGATAGCATCCGGCGCACGAAATTGGCGCTCAAGGGGCCGCTTACGACACCCGTAGGCGGCGGTTACCGGTCGGTAAACGTCAGCCTGCGCAACGAATTTAAGCTGTTTGCGAACGTGCGGCCGGCCCGCTCTTTATTTCGCGGTGGAAGATTCGAGGATGTAGACCTCGTTCTCATCCGCGAAAACACCGAAGGCTTCTACGTCGGCATTGAGCATTTCATCCCCATCGATGACGATCCGAAGGCGGTCGCCGAGGCCTCGGGGATCAACACGCGTTCCGGGTGCCGGCGGATCGCTCATTTCGCCTTCGAATACGCGCTGCGCCACGGGCGGAAAAAGATCACCATCGTGCATAAGGCCAACATATTGAAGGCGTTGACCGGGCTGTTCCTCGAGACGGTGCTCGACATCGGACGCCAATACGAAGGCAGATTGCGAATCGAAGAACGCATCGTCGATAACACCGCCATGCAGCTCGTGCTCAATCCGAACCAGTTTGACATGTTACTTACGACCAATATGTTTGGAGATATATTATCCGATGAGATCGCGGGCCTCGTCGGCGGCCTGGGCGTCGCACCCGGGGCCAATATCGGTGCCGATACTGCCATCTTTGAAGCAGTGCACGGTTCAGCGCCGGACATCGCGGGCCGCGGGATCGCCAACCCGACGGCGATCATGCTGGCCGCGGCTTTGATGTTGGATCACCTGGACCTAATCGCTCCCGCTAGCCGCCTGCGGCAGGCCATTCATACCGTGCTCCAGAAGGAGGGTATCAGGACCCGCGACTTGGGCGGACAGGCCTCGAGCGGCGAATTTACGCGCGCCGTCATACGGCAGATTGAGGTGCTGCCCGATCACACAGCCTAAGAGTTTGTGAAAAAACCGTCGCGAGCGAAGGGAGGTCGTGTTCCGCCGGAACGCAGGAACCGGAGTGTATATTGAAATACATGAGGATTCCGAGCACCGCCGGAACACGAGATCCCGAGCGTAGTAGGTTTTTTCACAAACTCTAAGGCAAACCGTGTCTGGGCGCTTGCTTAAGCTGGTCGGCTTCCTGGGCGAGCGTCACCGCTACCGCACGTCTTGCGCTTGGATTTGTTGTTACTCATACTGCTTTTGATTGCTCCGATCCCCGTGATTCAGCGCAGCATCAGCTAGCGACAACCTGCGAACATCTAATTCGTTTCGAAAGAAGGCGACGCCGTTGATGAAGCTCGTGGCAAGAAAAATCCCGAGGAAACCGCGCCCGGGCCTCACTTCCGGTCCCGAGCCGGTGTTGCCCCGCGATGCCGGGGCCGCCCCGGCGTTCACCTTGCAGGTGATGACCTACAATATCCACAAAGGGTTTAGCACCGGCAACGCGCGTTTCGTCCTGCATCAGATGCGCGACGCATTGGAACGAGCCGATGTCGACTTGATCTTTTTGCAAGAGATCCAAGGCGCCCACGCGTACCGGCAATGGTTGATCGACGATTGGCCGAACGCGCCGCAATTGGACTTCTTGGCCGACCGGAGATGGCCGCACCGCGCCTACGGGAAAAACGCGATCTATGATGCCGGGCATCACGGAAACGCCATCCTCAGCAAATATCCCATCCGCTTCTGGGAAAACATCAACGTGTCGGGAAATCCCATCGCGAGCCGCAGTGTGCTGCATGCCGAGATCGCGCTGCCGCAAGTCGAACAGCCGCTTCACGTGATCTGCATACATTTCGGGCTCATCGCCGCGGAACGCCGGCACCAGCTTTCGGTGCTCACGAGACGCATCCAGTCCCACGTCCCTCGTCATGCGCCGTTGATTATCGCCGGGGACTTCAATGATTGGGCACGCCAGGCGGAATTCCAAATGCGGACTCACCTTGGGCTCATGGATGTGTTCGTGACCCTGAACAACCAGCCGGCGAAGACCTTTCCTGTCTGGTATCCGGTATTGGCCGTGGACCGCATCTTTTATCGCGGCGCGACCCCGATCACTTGCAGCTGCTTGAAAGGCATGCCCTGGCGGCGCCTGTCCGACCACGCGGCCCTGTACGCGGTGTTTTCCCTGGCGCTGGAACCGGCAGGTATGGATCGCCGCATCGAGTTATGAAGTCTGGCGGTGATGCACTGGCCCGGCGGCTCGTGGGCGTGATGCTCGGAGCCACGACACTCATCGCGGTCGTTGCGATCATCGTGCTACCGGGTCCGGCATTCATGGTCATCCCCGCCGGAATCGCGATCCTTGTTCTCGAATTCATCTGGACCCGTTGGTGGTTACGCGCGCGAGGGAAGGAAGACTGATCAACACGCTGCGGTGCATATGACATTGCGCTGCCGCGACTGTGATATTTTTGCGAAATCTTTTGGGCTACCGAAATGGCACTTCAGGAGAACATCAACGGCATGCTCACTTGGCCGAACTTGCTGAGCTGCTTTCGGTTCGTCGCGGCGCCCGTGCTCGGCCTGCTCGCTTGGCATGGGATGCCGAGGGCCTATTTGGCGGTCCTCGTACTATCGTTCTTGAGCGATGCGCTCGACGGTTTCATCGCCCGGGTATTGAAGCAGGAATCCGCACTCGGCGCCCGGTTGGACACCGCCGGCGACGTAGTGATGTACGCCACGATCCCGGTCACGGCGTGGTGGTTATGGCCGGACATCATGCGCCAAGAAGCGCCCTTCATCATGGCGATCATCGTGAGCTCCGCCCTGCCTGCCATCATCGGTATGTTGAAATTCAGGGTCTTTCCCACCTATCACACCTGGGGCGTTAAGTTGGCGGCCGCGGCCGCTGCTAGCACTGCTTTCCTCATGTTTGCCGGCGGTCCGACCTGGCCGTTTCGGCTGGCCACGCCGATTTGTTTGCTCGCGGCGATCGAGCAAATCGCCATCACGATGGTGCTGCACGAGAGCCGCTCTAACGTGCGGTCGCTCTGGCATGTGTTAACGGACAAATCCAAAAGTAGTCAGCGCGCGCTATAATTTATTGTGAAGGCGACCCATCGGCGTGTTGCCAGACGAACACCCTGAGGGTTTACCGGAAGGCGTGGACAAGAGAACCGTGAGGTGGGAGCTTGCCTATAGTGAGAGGTAAGCCGCTTAAGGGGGATTAGCAATGCAGTACCTAAAAATAGGAAATCGCACGGCTTTTCTACTAGTTACGATGGTGCTTCCGTGGTTAGGGGCTTGTGATGCGGGGTTGCAAGAGAATGGGGCAGGGCCGCGTGGAACCCACGGCGCCCTCGACATGGATCAGCAAAAAACCCTCCTCGAGAGCTTACTTCCAGAGCGCGACGTAACCCAGGCCCCGCCTGGCGTCGATCCGGGGATCTGGCACCAGCTTGTGATCCCCGAGGACAACAAAATGACCCCCGAACGGGTGGCGCTCGGGAAGAAGCTTTACTTCGAAACCCGGCTGTCCAAGGACGGCACCGTGGCCTGCGCCACCTGCCATGATGTCAGCCGAGGCTTTACCGACCAGCGCCCGGTCTCGGAGGGTATCAATGGCGCCCTGGGCAAGCGCAATGCCCCCACCACGATGAATGCCTTTTTGCTGCAAACCATGTTTCTTGACGGCCGCGCACCGAGCCTCGAGGAACAGGCGAAACTGCCCATCGTCAACCCGATCGAGATGGGCCACGCCAACGAGGGGGCGGCGCTGGCGGCGATCGCTGATGATCCCGAATACAAGCGCATGTTCTCCTACGCCTATGGGCGGGCTCCGAACTACGACGATTTGGGGCGGGCCATCGCCGCCTTTGAGCGTACCTTAGTGTTTCTCGATGCCCCCCTCGATCGCTACCTCGCGGGCAGTCCGGAGGCCATCTCGGATGAGGCCAAGCGCGGCTGGAATTTATTCAATGGTAAGGGGCGCTGCATGAGCTGTCACCAGATGAATGCTTCCATTCCCATCGGCAGCGACAATCGATTTCACAATATCGGGGTGGCGGCGCGCAAGCAAAATTTCGAAGAGCTAGCGCGCCGGGCTCTCGAGGCCCTGGCGCAGGAAGGGGGTATGAAAGCGGTGGATCGCCTGGCGATCGAGACCGATCTGTCGGAGCTTGGCCGGTTCCTGGTCACGAAGGATCGTGGAGACATCGGGGCGTTCAAGACCATGCAAATGCGCAATATCGCACTGACGGGCCCCTACATGCATGACGGGTCCATGGAGACGCTGTGGGACGTGATGGATCACTATAACAAAGGCGGCGAGCCCAATCCGTTTCTGGACGGCGGCATCGAACCGCTGGCCTTGAGCGAAGATGAAATCGATGCCGTCGTGGAGTTCATGTTTACGCTGAGCGACGCGCGCTTCGCGGAGCAAAATCAGCGCGCCTTAACAGAACAGCGCAAGCTGGCCGCGGCGAAGCGCCCCTTCCGCGACACGGCGATGGCCGAGCGTCGCGTACTGCCGTTTGAAGAGCGGGTCATGGGCGGGATCAGGTAAGTTTGGAGGCACAAAGATGAAACGAACAATCGTTAAAAGCGTTGAGACGAGATACTACGAAGAACGCGAGGCATTGTTCCGTGGCTTGAAAAACCTCGATCGCCGGAGCTTTCTCAAGCTCTCCGCTGCCGCTGCCGCGGCCGCGCTCGCGCGCGGCGTGGAATTCAACTTCCACAGTTTCCAGCCGGTGCAGGTGGCCCGCGCCGCGACCGGAGAGGCAGGTCCGGTGGAATTCACGTTCGCCTATATCTCCGACTCACACCTCTATAAACGCGAGCTCAATGACCGCTTCGTTCGGCAGTTGCTGCGCGCCGTCGACGACATCAACCACATGGCCCCGCAGCCGGATTTCGTGCTCTATGGGGGTGATCTCGCGCAACTGGGTCAGCCCCTGGAGCTCGAGCTCGGCGCGCAGATCCTGAAGAGTCTCAAGGCGCCGGTCAAGATGATGGTGGGCGAGCACGACTGGTTTCTGGACATGGGCGAGAAATGGCGCACGCTGTTTGGCGAACCCACCTATTCGTTTGACCACAAGGGCGTCCACTTTGTCGTGCTCCACAGTGTGATGGAGGATGACTTCTGGAGCGAGCGCGGCATGACGGCGATGGAGCGGATGCAGACGGTGGCAGGGCTCGACAATGGCATCCAGAGCCGCTTCAAGGTCGGGACGGAGCAGCAGGCCTGGCTCGAGAATAACCTCGCTGCCTATTCCGATGACACGCCGCTCATCGTGTTCTCGCACTCCCCGCTATACAAATACTATCGCCCGTGGAACTTCTGGACCGAGGACGCCGAGGACGTACAGGCACTATTGCAGCGCTTCAAGCAGGTGGTGGTCGTACACGGGCACACCCACCAGATCCTCACCCATCGGATCGGTAACATCCATTTCCACGGGATGCTGTCAACCGCTTGGCCGTGGCCCTATGCACCCGAGGGCCTGCCGGCCCTCACGGTGCAGATGAACCGCGCCGATCCCTTCAATCCCAACGACGCGCTCGGGGATGGATCGGTCGGCGTCAAAGCGGGTGGCCTCGTCGATAAGCTTTACAATCTTTGGAACCGCAACCCAATCCAGGTCACTAGCGCTTATCTGACAAGCGCGGGAAAAAGCGCCGTGCCGCCCACGCCTAATCTTAGAAGTTATTGAGGAGTCACCCAATCGTTTCAAGAGGATAAGAAAATGCGCACGTTCAAACTTCTCGTGGGCGCCACCTTCACGCTGGTGTCGCTGATGCCGTCCCAGGGGCGGGCGGCGGAGCCAGGCGGCGACAATGGCTACCCGGCCGCCAGCAAGCAAAACCCGGGGACCGATGACGCGGCCATGGCGCAATGGAAACGCCGCGGCGAAGAACCCGGCTGGATGGCCGAAGAGCTGGCCAAGCACAAGGTAATGGTTCCGGCCGACAACAAGGGTCTTATTGGCAAGGGCCAGGGATCGACCTACGGTAGCGTTACCACCGAGGATGTGAAGGTCTGGCAACAAGAGACCTACAAATTGGCCGTGGAAGGCTCGCGCATCTTTCACAGCGGCGATCGACTAAAGAGCACTATTGCGGTCTCCTGCGATATGTGCCATCCGGATGGAGCGAATACCCACCCCGAGACCTACCCGAAATTTCAGGCCCAGCTCGGGCGGGTCGCGCTGTTGCGAGACGCGATCAACTGGTGCATCGAACATCCGGTGCGGGGCAAAAAGCTTGGTCCCGATTCCTCCGAGATGCGCGCGCTGGAGACCTATATCTATGCCCAGCGCATGGGCGCGCCTCTGGAGTACGGAAAGCGCTAGGAACCGCCCGCGCCATTCTGCACCTTGCCCGCCGATGGCCCATGGCAGAAGCCGCTTTGAGCGCGATAGCAATGCCGGCGATGCGCGTGTGATCCGAGATGAATGAACCGATCTTCGCTTCCATGCAGCAGCACATGATCTCCGACATTGAGGCGCACACGGGCATGTGCGTCGATTTCATCGGAAAATCCACGCTGGACCCGCGCGTGATGCAGGTCATGGCCGAGATCCCGCGGCATGAATTCGTGCCGGTGGAATTCCAGGGCTACGCCTACGCCGACACGCCCTTGCCCATCGGTTATAACAAAACCATTTCCCAGCCGTTTATCGTTGCGCTGATGACCGATCTCCTGGCCTTGAACGCTACCGACACGGTGCTCGAGATCGGCACCGGCCTAGGCTACCAAGCGGCCGTCCTCGCGAAGCTTTCAGCCAAGGTCTACACCGTGGACATTATCGAAGAGTTATCGCAGCAAGCTCAGCGCCGATTCGGACAGTTGGGCTACCGCAACATCGAAACACGCATCAGCGATGGCTATTTCGGCTGGCCCGAGATCGCGCCGTTCGACAAAATCATCGTTACCGCGGCGCCCGATCTGATCCCCCCGCCCCTGCTACACCAGCTCAAGCGCGGCGGTAGGATGGTGATCCCCGCCGGGCTCGCGGATGCGCAAAAACTCATCGTCGTGGTAAAAGATCCCGCGGGTAGCTTGTCCACCAAGGAAATGCTGCCGGTGCGCTTCTCCGAGCTCGAAAGCGACGCATCCGCGACGCATTGTTGAGAGTTTGTGAAAGAACCGTCGCGAGCGAAGGGAGGTCGAGTTGCATCCTCGGCGCGCCAAACAGGGCCATTCCCTGGCCCTGGCTTTCCGCCGGAGCGCAGGACGTTTCGCGGGGAGCGAAACGGAGCGCGAGCCCCGCAGGGGCGAGTCCCAAGGATGGGACGAGCAACCGGAGTGTATGTTGAATTACATGAGGATTCCGAGCACCGCCGGAACACGAGATCCCGAGCGCAGTAGGTTTTTTCGCAAACTCTGAGCTGCGCGAAACATTTACCGGCCCGGCCGCCGTACGCCCGCGGCCCGGCGTTGACCTAAGGTTTTTCCGATTAAGATCAGGCGCATAACGCGCTCCGGCGTGCTTGCGATGCGCTAACGGTCGAGCATATGGCCATTGCGATTACAAACGGCCAGCTCAACCATTAAATAAGACGAAGCAGCTGGACCTGGAAACCGCTAGCGCTGTCGCATAAAATCGAGGGCACCGCCAATAAGCGTCGGCGCTCTAGCCACAGATGCGGCCGAAAGCGATCAGGTGAAAAAGTGTGCGCGATGACAAGCGCCGAGATTCATGCGCCGGTCGAAGTGGCAACGAAGAAGAAATACCGCGTGCTCCATGACTCAAAAAATCGGGACGACAGCGCCTCGGGTGCTCACAGTGGCACACGTTGATGACAAGCTAATGAACCAAGAACCTCATCGTGCGACCGAGGTGGGCGGGCGGCGGATAACGCCGAGCAAGACCTTCGTTGAGTTTGCAACGTGTAAAACCGAGCAGTCGGTCGCCACCCGCTTTGAGCGTCAGGTCGAAATGCACGGCGACCGGCTCGCCATCAAAACGCAGAAAGGAGAAATCAATTATGGAGATTTGAATCGGGCGGCCAATCAGATCGCGCACGCGATCCTTACGCGTCTCGGCGATCGCGAAGAACCCGTGGCCTTGCTCCTCGAGCATGGCACGCTCACCGTCGCCGCAATTCTTGGGGCGCTGAAAGCGGGCAAAATCTATGTTCCGCTCGACCCTTCGTTTCCGCTCGCGCGCAACGCCGATATCGTCAAGGATGCCGCACCGAAACTGATCATTGCCGACCACGAACATTTTGCTCTTGCCTCGTCTTTAGCGGGTGACGGCGCTGCGATTATCAATATCGACGCGCTCGATACGGCAACTGACAATCCGGGCCTGAAGCTTGCCCCGGACCGGCTCGCTTACATCCTGTACACCTCGGGCTCCACCGGACAACCCAAGGGCGTAGTGCAGAATCATCGAAATGTGCTGAACGTCGTCATGCGTTACACCAACATAGTCGGTCTTAACGCGCACGACCGCCTGACGTTGTTGCCGTCTGCCAGCGTGACCGCTTCGGTCGGCAATATTTTCGGCGCACTGCTAAACGGCGCGTCGCTGTTTCCGTTCAACGTGAAAGGCAATGTAAGCGCGGTGCTGGTGGAACATTTGGGCAAACACGACATCACCGTCTATCAATCGGTACCGGCGGTATTCCGGCATTTGGCGAGCGCACTAAACGGCAAAGACCTGTTTCCGAGTTTGCGCGTTATTCGCCTTGGCAGCGCCCCGGTCCTCAAAAGCGATTTCGATCTTTTCAAGGAACATTTTTCCGCCGATTGCGTGTTCATCAACGGTTACGGCGCCTCCGAGATGAGTACTGTCAGTCAATATTGCATGGATCGAAATTCAAAAATCGTCGGCGCGACCGTACCGGTCGGTTACCCGCTCGCCGACACCCGCATCATCCTGCTCGACGAGGACCGAAAACCGGTTGAAGCCGGCGGCATCGGAGAGATTGTATTGCATAGCCACTATCTTGCCGTGGGTTATTGGCGCAAGCCCGAGTTGACTGCAAAAGTCTTTTTCGATGATCCATCGTGCGCAGGCGCACGTCTTTATCTGACCGGAGACGTCGGGCGGATGCTGCCAGACGGCTGCATCGAGCTCCTCGGCCGCAAGGATTTTCAGGTCAAGATCCGAGGCTATCGTATCGAAACCGCGGAAATCGAATTCGCGCTCCTGCAGCATGGACAAGTCAGAGAGGTGGCCGTCGTTGCCTGCGATGATGAGCGCGGCGACAAGAGGTTGGTCGCCTATGTCGTCGGTGCTGGCGTACAGAAAGAGAAACTGCGCGCGCACCTCAAAGCGAGGCTTCCCGATTACATGCTGCCTTCTGCGCTTGTCGTGCTGGATGCGCTGCCGCTTACACCGAATGGCAAGCTCGACCGCAAAGCGCTGCCCCGGCCCGCCAGTACGCGCTGCGACGCCGTGGCCTATGCGCCTCCCCGTACGCCGACCGAGGAGACGCTCGCAGCTATCTACGCTGACATTTTGAGGCTTGATCGAGTCGGCATAGACGACAACTTCTTCGAGCTCGGCGGCCATTCGCTATTCGCCACCCAAGTGATCGCGCGAGTGAATAAAACCTTGAATGTTGACATTCAGTTGCGCGCCTTGTTCGAGTCGCCCACCGTGGCACGCCTGTCGGCGTTGATCGTGCAAAGCCAAGCCGAGGCGCTCAGTGAAGAAGAGCTAACGCAACTTCTAGCCGAGGCGCAAGACCAAGTATCGCAGCCCCGCAAAAAAACGACCAAGGTATGAAAGCGTCAAGATGAATGATTTTGCCAATCGCATCGCCAATCTTTCCCCGGAAGCGCGCGCGCTTTTCGAAGCGAAGCTCAGGCAGAAAGCGGCCGCCAAACAATACACCATTCCCACTCTTCCCCGCAGCGGGCAGGCACAGGCCTTCGCGCAGTCGTTTGCCCAGCAACGGCTGTGGTTTCTCTATCAATGGGAGCCGGCGAGTCCGTTCTACAACATCAATTCGGCGCTTAAGCTCGAAGGGGAGCTCGATGTCGCGGCCTTTGAACGCTGCATCAACGAAATCGTCAAGCGCCACGAATCGCTGCGCACGTCTTTCACGACGCAGGAAAATGAAGCCGTTCAGATCATCCACCCATCGGCCAACGCCAAAGTTTCGTTCGTTGATCTGCGCGGCTTTTCACCATCCGAGCGCGACGCCGAAATGCGCAGGCTCGCCGCCGAAGAGTCAGAGCGTCCGTTCGATCTGTCGCGCGCGCCGCTGATTCGGGTCTCGCTGCTGCAATTGGAGGATACGAGCCATGTCACGCTGACGGCGCTGCATCACATTATTTCTGACGGCTGGTCAATCGGAGTTTTCTATCGCGAAGTCACCGCCCTGTATCAGGCTTTTGCAAAATCCAAGGCGGTATCGCTCCCCGAGCTTTCGATCCAGTACCCGGATTACGCAGTCTGGCAGCGCGGCCATCTGTCCGGGGAAGTGCTCGAACCCCAGCTCGCGTACTGGAAAGAGCGACTGTCAGGCGCGCCGCCGCTTTTGGAACTGCCGACCGACCGGCCGCGCCCCGCGCTGCAAAGCTTCAAGGGTGCGCGCTTGAGCCGGGTGCTCGATAAAACGCTGCTCGACGCTGTCAAAACCGTCGGTCAAGCCGATCGTGCAACGCTATTCATGACGCTGCTCGCGGCGTTTTCGGTGCTGCTGTCAAGGTATTGCCGCTCCGATGATATCGTCATAGGCTCGCCGATTGCCGGGCGCACGCGCACTGAAACCGAGCACCTGATAGGCTTTTTCGTCAACACCCTGACGCTGCGGACTGATTTGTCCGGCGATCCGAGCTTTCGTGAGCACCTGTCGCGAGTACGCGAGACGGCGCTTTCCGCCTACGCCCACCAAGACCTGCCTTTCGAGAAGCTGGTCGAAGAGTTGAAGCCTGAGCGCAGCCTGTCTTACTCGCCGTTGTTCCAGGTAATGTTCGTGCTGCAGAACACGACGCAAGCGCCGCTTCGGCTTCCCGGCCTCAAGGTCGAGCGCCTGGACTTGGGTCGCGAAACCAGCAAGTTCGATCTGAGCCTTTACGTGATTGAAACCAGCGAGGGCCTGAAAATCAGTTTCGAATATAACAGGGATTTGTTCGATGCGGCGACCATCGTCCGCATGATGAGCCACTTCGAAACGCTGCTCAAAAGTATCGTCGAAAACCCCGGCCAGAAGATATCGCGGCTGGCGCTTCTGACCGTCGCCGAACGCCATGCCTTGATCCACGACTGGAACCAACCTCGGATCGATTATCCGAACGACGCGACGATAGTCCAGCTTTTTGAAGCCCAGGTCCGACGCTCGCCCCAGGCGGTCGCACTCGCCTTCGACGACCAAGAGTTCACCTACGAGGAGATCAATCGTCGTGCCAATCGACTCGCGCATCACTTGATCAGCCTAGGGGTGGGTCCCGACGTTCTGGTTGGCATCTTTGTCGAGCGCTCGTTCGAAATGATCGTCGGTCTATTGGGAATTTTGAAAGCGGGCGGCGCCTACGTGCCGCTCGATCCGGGCTACCCAATTGAGCGGCTCGGCTTCATGTTGAGCGATGCGGCGCTAGCGGTAGTGGTGGCGCAGCAAGGCCTCGAGCTAACCGCAAATGGCGCGAAGCTCCTCCGACTGGACAGCGACCGGAGTGCGATCGCCGCGCAACCCGATCACAACCCAGCCGATCGGGCGGATGCGGAGGCGCTCGCCTACATCATCTACACCTCAGGCTCGACCGGCAAACCCAAGGGTGTCTGCATAGCGCACCGCGCGCTGGCCAATCTGCTCCATGCGATGCGCGAACACACTGCAATCACCGAGGAAGATTCGCTGCTTGCGGTAACGACGCTGTCGTTCGACATCGCAGCGCTCGAGCTTTACCTGCCGCTTATCGCCGGTGCGCGACTGGTGCTTGCGAGCCGCGAGACGGCCGCCGACGGCGAAGCGCTGAGCAAATGCCTCGCCGATTGCCGCATCACGCTAATGCAGGCAACGCCGGCGACCTGGCGCCTGCTGATCGAGGCCGGCTGGCAGGGAAGCGACAAGCTGCGCGTTTTGTGCGGTGGCGAAGCGCTGCCGCAAGAACTCGCCGATCAACTGCTCGCAAGATGCGAGTCTGTGAGCAATCTGTATGGGCCGACCGAGACGACGATATGGTCGAGCGCCGAGCGCGTGCGGGCGAATCAGACGATTTCGATCGGCCGCCCGCTCGCCAACACCGAGATCTACATTCTCGATGGCGCGCTAAACCAGGCGCCCATCGGCGTGCCGGGTGAGCTGCACATCGCCGGCGCGGGTTTAGCGCGCGGCTATCTGAACCGGCCCGAGTTGACGGCCGAGAAATTCATTTCCAATCCCTTCAGCGATAAACCCGGAGCACGTCTCTACAAAACCGGCGATCTCGCCCGCTATCGCGCGGATGGCAACATCGAATTTCTCGGAAGAATCGACAGCCAAGTCAAACTACGCGGCTTCCGGATCGAATTGGGTGAGATCGAAGCGTGCCTGCGTCAGCATTCGAAGCTGCGTGAAGCAGCGGTCCTCGCGCGGGAAGACCATGCGGGTGAGAAACGCTTGGCGGCCTATTTCGTTCACAACGAAGCGAGTGCGCCCGCGAGCGCCGACGAGCTCAGAAGCTTCCTCAAGAACCTGCTTCCCGATTACATGCTGCCATCCTCGTTTGTGGCGCTCGATCAGATGCCGCTGACGGCGAACGGCAAGCTCGATCGGAAAGCGCTTCCGGCGCCCGACCGGCTGCTCTCCGATTCGGCACCCGTTGCGCCGCGCACGCTACTCGAGCAGCAACTTGCGGCGATTTTCGCGGCGGTATTGAAAATCGATCGCGTCGGCATACGCGACAATTTCTTCGATCTCGGCGGCCATTCGTTTCTGGTGTTGCGCGTGGTGGCCGAAATCGAAAAGAATTGCGGCCGGCGTTTGTCGGTCGCGACGCTGTTCCAGTCGCCGACCGTGGAAGAAATCGGCCAAATCCTGGCGGCGGGAGATTCTCTCGATGAATCGGACGTGATCGTGCCGCTCAACCCGCACGGCACGACCCCGCCGTTATTCAGCGTATGGATGGGCCTCGCAACCGAGCTACGCGAGTTGTGCCGCTGTCTCGGACCCGAGCAACGCCTGTACGGAATCAACTCTCACTGGGACCCGAAGCGGGTGCGGATGACGCGCATTGAAGAAATGGCCGCGTATAATCTGACTCACCTGCGCAAGATACAGCCGCACGGACCTTATTATTTGAGCAGCGACTGCGTGACGACGCTGATCGTGCTGGAAATGGCGCAGCAGCTGCTCGCCCAAGGCGAGCAGGTCGCGGCCCTGGTTTTAATCGATCCCCCACCGCCGAGTACCTATATGAAGACGCCAACGGCACACGATCGTTATCGCAAGCGTGTCGAAAGGCATTCGCGCAGCCTGGTCAATCTAAATGTCATCGAGCAGCTCGCCTACGTGTCGGTGCGCGTGTTGTACCGGTTGAACCTCCTCTGGAGCAAAGTCGCGATTCGGATTTGCATGGCGTGCAGGCTGCCTTTGCCGCTCCCGCTTTTTCCGCGCTATATCAGGGATACGCACCAGCGCGCGAAAAATGCGTATGTGCCGAAACCCTATGCCGGCAAGATCTGGTTCATCTGGGCGAGCGACGATATGGACGAGGTGCGGCGCCGCGAAATTCAAAACGCATGGTCCCGAGTTGCGGCGCAAGCAACGCACCGCACAGTCCCAGGCGTGCACGTCGCGCAGTTTAAAGAACCCTATGTAGGGCCGTTGGCCGAGCAGATGAGAATCTGCCTGGCCGAGGCGCGCACGGCGCCGCACCCTTCCACCCGGGTCCAAGACGATGCTGCTGGAAGCCGGCACGCGGTTGCCACGTCCTAGCTCACAAACCCAGCATTCAACGAGCGTCGTTGGCGTGAGGCTTCGCATTGCGGCGGATCAAGTCGACGTCTGGCGCGCGTCGCTTGCCGCTTTGCCCGATCTGCAAGCCGTGCTCTCGCCCGATGAATTGGACCGCGCGGCGCGTTTTCGTTTTGAAAAAGACAGCAGACATTTCGTAGCGGCTCGCGGCTGGCTGCGAACAGTGCTCGCGCGCTATCTCGATAGGTTGCCCGCCGATCTCCGCTTCGATTATGACGCGCGCGGCAAACCCGTCGTGCTTTCCGCAGGCTGTGATCTTCGCTTCAATCTTTCGCATTCGCATGATCTCGCCTTGCTTGCCGTGACCAAAAACCGCGAGCTCGGCATCGATGTCGAATTCATCAAAGAATCAATAGGTCCGGAAATCGCAGAGTGTTTCTTTTCTGCCGCCGAAATCGCCGAGCTCCGCGCTCTGCCTCGGGAACAGCAGCGCGCGGCATTCTTTGCGGGCTGGACGCGCAAGGAATCCTATATCAAGGGAACCGGGGCCGGCTTGTTCGGCCCGCTCGACCGCTTCACCGTTTCGCTCGCACCGGACGAGTCGCGCGTGTCGCTGCGCGTCCACGACGACGAGCGCGAGGCCGCGCGTTGGACCTTATGCAGCTTGCATCCCGGCGAAGGCTATGCCGGCGCACTAGCGGTCGAAGGCAGCGATTGGCGTTTGCGATGCTTTAACTGGCCGCAGAAGTTGCGAAATCAGGGCTAGCCCACGGGAATTTTTTCTTCGGTTCCCATTTGCGGTTCTTCATCGCTGCTTTCTTCTGGAAACAGCCCATACTCGACTCCCGAATAAAACCGCTACCGGGAGCAATATACCAACTAAAGGTTATGTAACAGTAACCGAATCCGACCGTAAGGCATCACACAATCTGCGGTTAAGAGATAGAAAGATCATTCTCACGTTGGGTCGATTGGAAAGAAGAAAAGGATCCGACACCACCGACTCTACAAGCCTTAATAGCTACGACTGAAGCCGGTGCTTTTATGACAATGACCCTTTTCGTGGCCTACCGAAAAGGAGCGCGACGGCCTCTGTAATTAGCGCCCTTTGGAAGACGAAGGATAATACTATATAGGCAACCGTTCCAACAATCGCGGCCACCGCAAAAACCAGGATGTTGCTATCTATTGCAACGAAACGTGTTACCAAAGACATTAGGGCACCCATACACAACGCTAAGACAATAGGTTTTGCTATGACTGCGGCGTATTCGGTAAAGCACGGACCGATGAGTTTACGTATAAGGACTCTGTAGTGTATGAAACCAAGAAAAAACTGGAGTAAGACGAGCGAGTAACAAACATTAACCATATCGCCCGTTTTGGCTGCGGCGAAGATAGTCGGCGGGACCAACAAAAGTAATGACAAATTCCAGTAAAGCATCCATTTTGCCTTTCCTTTTGCGATAATGAGACTGCCCGCAGCGCTTCCGAATGATCGAAATAAAGAATAGAACGCGAGGATCTGAACCAGCGGTATCGCAGGACGCCATTTTTCGCCTAAGAGTATGGGGACAAGCAGCGGCGCTAACGCTGCCATGCCAACAAGAACGGGCGCATTTACTGATGTAACGAGACCAATCATTTTCATAAAGCCTCTTTTTAGCAACGCCTGGTCGTCTTGAACCAACGAAAACGCAGGGAAGGCCACGGCTGCAAACATTCTGTGTATCCTCATAAAGGGAGCGATCGCTAAACGAGAAGCAATGTTGTAATAACCCAATGCAATGGGGCCTAAGAGATAGCCGACCAGTAACTGGTCGATGTGAAAGTTAATATAATTGACAAACGTCTGTCCTGAAAGATAAACGCCAAAACTCAGATATCTCCTTCCGTCGTTCCAGTTGAAGTGCAGGAACGGTAACATTTTCTCCGCTTTCCCCCATGCAATCCTCATCATGGTGAGGGAAAACGTGGCGCTAAGGCTTCCCCAGATTAATGCCCACACGCCAAAGCCATACAACGCTAGTGCCACAGAGACAGACATGCCAATCAGGGCACTAGCGATATTGAATTTTGTAAGGATATCAAAACGTAGCTCCTTAAGGATTAGTGCTGAAAACTGCGCTCCAAAAGAGGAAATAACAAAGGTAAGTGCTGCGGCAGACAACAACGGTCTGAGCTGTGTCGCGCCGAACGCAGTGGCCATTAGGGGAGCGACAAGAGCAAACAAGATGAACATCGCAAGACCGGCAGCGACATTTATCCAATATAAAGTGGATAACTCTTCACGCGTGGGGGACAGTCTTTGTATAACAGCCCCCGATAGCCCTAGATCTGCGAAGACACCCACGAAGCCCGTTATCACGCTGACAATGGCCATTAATCCATAAGCCTCTGCCCCGAGCAGACGAGCTAGGACAGCGAGCTCAATGAAATGTATCGCGGTAGTGCTTAGCGTGTTAAGGCCGCTCCATCGGACACCACGGGTGACCTTGTGCTTGAAATCTGCCATAAAAGCCTTTCTGTCTTGGCTCCAAAATTAAGTGGACACGGCCGACTCGATTTTGTGTGAGTCTTTCACCGGGCTCGTCCACAGCTTATCCACCACACCGCTCCATCCAACGGCCTTAAGCCGCCACCCCCGGGGCCTCCGCCGCCGCGGGCAAGCGTGCCCCTTGGGCGAGCTGGGTCTGCCGCCTTGGCCCAGCCCTGCCACTTTGGCAGCTTCACCGCTTGGTCATGCACCTAGACCTCAGAGGGCGTCAACGGAGCGCCTCCGCCTTGGGGGACCAACGCCCAATAAGGCCGCACCTCGTTGTAGCGGCGTCGGAACACTTCCAGCGACTCACGTGCCTCGGCTGGGCTTTGATACAGCTTCCAATACACCGCCTCATGTTGGACCGTCTGGTGGAAGCGCTCCAGTAGCCCGAGCTGTGTCGGTGTGCGGTATTGGATGCGCACATGGGCGAACTGCCCTTCAATAGGCCGCTGAAAGCGCCGCCCAGTAAAGCTCGAGCCGTTATCAGTGACCAGAAACGGTGTCTTGAGAAGAGTCCCGTGCAGGCGCTCAGCCTCGGCACACGCCTGACCGAGGGCGGCAGCCACATCGCCCCTCCGGATCATGCAGCAGGGCCTGGGGAAGATGTTGCACGGTGGTATCTTTTCGCTGCGGAAACGCGTCGCAGTTTTATTAAAGAAATACTCTCCTATGATTCACTACTTCGTAGATCGCCCGAGCGACAATTATATCCTCTACAGCCATTCCTATTAGATTCACGATGATCTGTCCGGAAAACGTATTGCCTTGCTGGTTGCCATAAATCACCTCAGACAGCTCCCATACTGCTGAACGATCTATTAAGCCTTGATCAACACATTGTTTGAAGACTTTTTCGGCTCTTGCACACTGCAACCAGTCATCAACCACAACAGCATCCGCCTGCGCGTAGACTGCTGGCTCGAAATCCATGAGGGACAAATTAAGCATCAGCTTATCGCCCGAGACATCAGACGGTTTTATATACGGACTAGCCGCCGCTGTCGTCGTCACGATTACGTCAGCCTCTTTAATTGCATCCACATAGCTAGAACACTTTTCAAAGTAGGGGAGCGCCAACAGATCGTCAAAGTTCGCTGTCTTACTGTAGCCCAGGATCCGCTCGATTGATGGATACAGCCTCGGAAGAAAGCGGGCGTGAAGCCTCCCCAATTTCCCCATTCCGATACACGCCACAGTCCTCGGTTGAGTTCGAAAGCTGTCAATGGATACGAGAGACGTAGCAAGCGTACGCATCGAGCTTATGAGCGATCCGCTCAAGACTGCAATGGGGGCATTCGTCTGAGTATCATTAAGAACAATGATTGCATTCGCTCGCTCCATCCCCCTTTTGAAATTTTCGGGATGACTCCCTATCCATTTGAGGCCCGCCGCCGGCTTAGAACCTGTTATATAAACTGGCATCGAGATGATTCTGTTAAGTTGGTGTTCGTCCGGGCTTGGTCGCAGATATTGCTTAAGCGGTTGACAAATCTGTTTACTATAGTGAAGACGAAGTGCTTCTAGAACACACTCTTTCACAAACAGGCAATCATTGCCGATAATCTCGCGAATCTCATTCTCATCGATTAGCGAAACCCGTGACATGTCACACCTCCGTCAATTACGATTCCTTCCCGAGAACAATCTGGCCGTCGACAACTCCGACGAGTACGTGAAGAGCGAGACCGGGATGCACCAGCCCCCTGTGTCAACATAACGTGAGACGCGTACATCCGGGGCGACTGCCACGAGTCTCTGACGTCCACCCTCTTCGCACCTCGATCCCTGGCGCGGCAGACGACTACGGGAGCTCCCTCCTGAATCACACGCCTCAGTTTCATGGTCGGATCACTCAAGTGACTTCGCAATAGATCAGGCATACCGCAATAAATTAAGGTACGGTCCAATTCTCGACGTGACCGTTGTCACCTCCTCCTCGGACAAATCTCTTCGCCACCGCCCTATGGAGTTCGTAAAAATAGGCTGCGTGGCCTCTATATTTTGAGGAAACTTCCTGAAGTCCCGTGACGGTCCATCAAACATGTGATAGGTCAGCATAGTCTCTTCAAAGCTGAGCCGCAAAAAAGTGCAGACGGCTCGCAACGTCTTTTCAGTATCTAGAACCAAATCTTCGTACTTCACCTCCAAGTAGCTAGGCTCATGCCGATACTCTAACCCATCTTCAATCGACGTTATCCAGCGCTCAATACAGTCCTGTAGGGGCATGACGTAGCCGGTCGGTTGAATTACCCCATCGACCAGTCTTCTTTTTCTGTGTGTCCGTAAGGAGCTGATCACATCTCTTCCGTCACGGAGGACGTGTATTATCTTGGCGCCGGGAAAATGCTTCAATATATAAGCAAACCTGTGAACATTTCGCGCGGTCTTGTCGGCCCAAATCGAACGGCCTGACTTTGCGAGAAAACAGTCTTTGAATTTATCAATAAATTCGGCGCGACTTGCAGAAGAACCGTAGAGCCGCGTAAGTGTGTTTAGAGGCAGCTCAAATTTACGAGCAAGCTCATCAAACCTTATCGGAATTGGTAAAAACAGCTCGGATTCGGGTCCACTGGAAATCTGCGAATGAGAGTCCAACATTACTCGAAGAAGCGTTGTTCCGCTCCGCCCGCAACCGCCAATTGCTATAAGCGTCGAGTAGGACTTGTAACAAGAGTTATCTTCTTCGTCCTCTCGCCAGTCCTGATTCCTCCACCTCCGAAGCTCTCGCAATTGTACCTCGTCCATTGCTCTTATCTCCTGTGTCATTAGGACGATTAGCAGGACGGCACGCTCATGTGACGGAGATACGTCCGCCAGGATGTCTTGCGGCGCAAGGTCTTTCCAGAGAAAGGCGTAATAGCAGGTACGAGAAGTCGAGGATGGCGCCAGTCGCGCGCCGCAGTCCCTCCACGTTGAGCGTACCGCCTAGCCGCATCGCGCGAGTGATGTTATGGACGGGATGTTCGGCTCGAACCTGTCCGGGAACCAGAGTCGCTCCTTGGCGAACGACAGCGGGACAGGGTAAGGTTCGCTCGCCCGCGGGGTTCTCTGCGTTTGTGAAACTGCCGTACCCTCCTCTCGAAGCAGACATTCGAGCAGTGCGTGCCTTTGAGCGGAGGGGGATCCAACGGGTGTTTCGTAGGCTGACTCATTAGAGCCTATCCTCCTTCGACGAACTCGTAACCTGGATCATCAGCTCTAACTCGGCCTCCGACAGCCGCTCCAGCTCCAGCACGAGCTGGGCAGCTCTTTCGAGCTTCGCGCGCCCGGCCGGGTCGTGGAGGATCTGGGCCGCCAGTTGCGTCACTGTTGGGGCCTCAAACAGGCTGCGCAGCGGCACCTCGATGTGCAAACGGTCGCGCATGCGCGAGGTGACCTGCGTGGCCCGCAGCGAGTTCCCGCCCATTTCGAAGAAGTTGTCGTGGGCGCCCACTCGCTCGACCCGCAGCACCTCGGCCCAGATCGCCGCCAGCACCTCCTCCACCGGCGTGCGCGGCGCCACGTACTGACTCTCCAGATCCGGCCGGCCCTCGTCCGGCTGAGGCAGCGCCCGCCGATCCACCTTTCCGCTCGGCGTCAGCGGCAACCGATCCAATCGCACAAACTGCGACGGTATCATATAATCCGGTAGAATCTCCGATAGAGACTGTCGTACTACCGTACGACTCGGTCCGGATCCTTTATCCCATGAATAATACATTATGAGACGGCTCCCGGAATCGTCATCCTCAGCCGCGATAACAACGGCCTCCTTTATTCCCTCGAGCTTGAGTGTTGCTATTTCAATTTCTCTTAAATCGACCCGGTTTCCTCTAATCTTAACCTGGAAGTCCTCTCGCCCTACGTACCGGAGACGACCATCGGGACCCAGGCAACCCATATCGCCTGTTCGGTAAGTCCTATCGTCCGACCCCAATGGATCGACTGTGAATCTCTCGCACGTTAGCTCCGGTCGTCGCCAATACTCTAGGGCAACATAGCGGCTCCGCACGGCAATTTCACCAGTGGGTGTTCTCGCTTCTTGCGCTTCGCCCTCCTGACCGATAAGAAAAACCTCCATCTCAGGGACTGCATAGCCACCCGAGACAATCTCGTCCGTAAAGTATGTCTCTTTGTCGATGAAATCGTGTACGATAATCCCGGCCTCCGTGGATCCGAATCCACAATATAGAATGCAATTCGAGGCAAAATATGTGCGATAAAGTTCGACATCCCGCTTCAAAATTGTATCACCCCCCAAGTGAATGACTCGGAGCTTAGGGAATTGCTGCTCTCCGTTCAGAATCTCGGCAAAGCGGCGAAAGAGTGATGGGGTTGGATGATAGATAGTAATCCCCTTCTGAATGAGCCAGTCACGCAGGTCGAAGATCCCTCGTCCTCTAAAATCGAAAGGCAAAAGAGCAGCGCCGTTGAGCAATGCTCTTAGAATATCCACTACGCCGGCAATATGACTGAATGATGCGAGAAGCGCTAGTCGATCATGTGCACAAATTTGAAGGGCGTTGGTATGCCGCATAGTTAGATGTAATAAGCTACGGTGGCTGTGAACGACACCTTTCGGCTGACCGGAAGAGCCGGATGTATATATAATGCAAGCAAGAGCACTCGGACGTATTTCGAGATTGATGCCTGTGCCGGAGAAGTGCATCTCAGTCTCATCGATATTTATGATAGGACAGGCGCCCCCAACAAGCTCGGTTGCTAACGCAGAGTTTTTGTTATCTGTCAAGACAAGGGTGGCTTGACAATCACTTACGATATATGCGTTTCTCGCCGGGGGATGCGATGGATCCAACGAGACCCATATTTTCCCCACGTTCAAGATAGCCAGCATCGATGCTACAGCCATTGTGCCTGGCTCGATCAAGGTTATAACTGGCTCTTCGACTGTACCACGCGATGCGAGAATAACTTGTGCGAGGCGATTGGCCGCTTTATTTACCGCGCCGTACGTGAATTCATCGCTATGAGTTTTCACTGCCAAGCGTTGAGAATGTTTGCGCACTTGTTCTAGGAATCGCTCGGGAATTGATCGTTCAACGTCGCCCTTCTCGAATTGAGAGAAGGCGTTGCCGCAACCGGGGCAACTCGGGCGATTGGCGCGTTTCGGTGAAGTTTGGAGTGCGAAGCGACGTTCTTGACCGAATTTATCAATCATAATACGTTAGTGTAATTGCGAAATGGGGTACTAAGGTATCTAGCCGCGGGCCGCATTCCTCGCGCCCAGGTACGCTACGGAGGCCGCGGAACGCCCGCAAAAGACGCCCCACCCGTGAGGGTGGGGCGAAGCCTCAGGTTCGAGCAGGGCCTCGGAAGCCTACCTGCCGAGCGGGAGCCGCCCGGGCTACCAGTCAACCTGGGCGCGGAGCTGGAAGATGTCGGGCGATGCGCCCTCGAATTCTCCATCGTCGATGCTGAGTACTTTGACGTAGTTCGCCATCAAGCGGAGGTTGGGGTTCGGGTACCAGTTGAGGCCAAAGGTGAAATCATCCTGCTCGCCGCCGTCGATGTCCTCATCGGAGAGGTCGATGGTACTGTAGCGCGCCGCGATCTCCCACGCGCCCCAGCCGCCGCTGCCGAAGTTGGAGAAGGGCTTGAGGCGGTCGAAGGCGCCCTTCTCCACCTTGTAGGCCGCGGCGCGCGACTCGCCGGTCAGGAACCAGCTCCCGTAGATATACCACCCGTCGAAGCTCACGTCTTCGATGTTGCGGTTGACATCGGTGTAGATGTACTCGGCTTGCAGCGATCCGGGACCCCACGCGAAGGCACCCTCGGCCCCGTAACGCATGAAGTCTTCGGTGCCCGCGAACTCACCGGTGTCGACCAGCCGTTGGTCGGCGACGTGAGACTCGGGCCGCTGCCGGAACTGCAAGAGCGTATCGGCCGGGCTCTCCTCGGGATCGCGCCAGGAGATGGCTCCGCCGACATGCACCAGCCGCGTGGAGTCCAATAGCGGCGCCGCCGTAATACGCCCCGTGACCCCGATCCCCTCGCCGCCGTCAATTTCTACGTCTTCATCGTCTTCGGTGACCCCCTCACTGAAGACCCCGCCCGCGGCGGTCCAGTTCGAGCCGGCGTAGTAGAGCGCGGCCCCGAGGTTTCGCTCCGGGACGAAGGCATCCGCCAGCGATCGCTCCATGAAAGTGATGAAGCGGCTGCTGGTGAGCTGCTCCAGGCTGAAAGGCTCTTTGAAGTTACCCGCCTGGATGGTGAACGGTTTGAGATAGGTATTGGCGATATACATGTCCTTAACATCCACCCCATTGCCGGCGAAGTCGACCTCGCTCTTGAAGTCCCAGTGCTTCCACAGGGTCCCGAAGGCGCTCAGGCGAGTGCGCCGGAACTCCACCCCGCTGTCGAGATTGGTGGTCTCGCCGGCGTCCGTGTCGTCCTCGTTGTACCAGGCCGCATCCACCTGCACCCGCCCCCCGACCCCAAACTTGAAGTCCCCTTCCGGGCTCGAGATCTCGAGCTTGCCCTTGGTCTCGATCTTCGGCAGGGTCTCGGCGGCCTGCTTCATCTGCGCGGTGTCGGCGGTATTGGCTTCGTCATCCGCCTTGGAGGCGCTTGACAGTTGCTCATAGGCTTCCTCCGTAATCGTGCCTTGTTCCTTCAGGACGTTGAGCAACTCCATCATGGCGTCATTGGCCGCATCAGCACGGGGCGCGAAAACCACGGCACTGGCCGCGAGCGTCAGTCCCGACAATGCAATCAATCGTCTATTCACTGAGTATTCCTCCCGATGATTATGGATTTTCAAGCCCCCAGGAGCCGCGCCTCGCGCCGGTGAGGGACGTTTTCCCCGCTGCGCCCGCGGCACTTTCGCGCCGGCCAAACCGGTGTGGCCATGATCACGAAAAGCCGTGCCCCATGGCATTGAATACGAAAACTAATCAATGTTTCCGGGCCGCGAGCTCGAGGAATCATAAGGTTTCAATATTTCTATTCAGTGACGGTATGATGACGCTTGTGTGACAATCTCCTGCTCACACAGCACGGCGAAACCCTAGTGCATGACCGAGCGCCGGCGGGCACGTGAATGAGCGGTCACACGCCTGTAATGCGATTGACCTTTAATTTACGCGGTAATCCTTGACAGCAATGCCTATGACGGAAAAGATCTTGATCGTCGATGATGAGCCGGCGCTCCGGCAGATGCTCGGGTTGGCGTTGTCGGGGGCTGGCTTCGAGTGCACCGAAGCCGCGGATGCTGAAAAAGCCGAAAGCGCGATCGCCGCCGACGTACCCGCTCTCGTGTTATTGGACTGGATGCTCCCGGGGGTGAGCGGCGTTGACCTCGCGCGGCGCCTCAAGCGCGGTGCACGCACCCGCGCCATCCCCATCATCATGCTCACGGCGCGCGGAGAGGAGACGGATAAGGTGCGCGCCCTCGACGTCGGCGCCGACGATTATGTTACCAAGCCCTTTTCCACTCGCGAGCTGGTCGCCCGCATCAAGGCCGTGCTCAGGCGCACGGCCCAGGAAGAAACAGGGGATGCGATCGAGGTCGAGGGTCTGCGGCTCGACATTAGAACGCATCGGGTTACGGCGCGAGAAACCTCTTTGCAGCTCAGCCCGACCGAATTTCGGCTGCTGCACTTTTTTATTGCGCATCCCGAACGGGTTTACACTCGCGGCCAGTTGCTCGATCAGGTGTGGGGAAACAACAGCTACATCGAGGAACGCACCGTGGATGTGCATATCCGGCGGTTGCGAAAAATCATGGAGCCGCACGGATACGATCGCTTGATCCAAACCGTACGCAGCGTCGGCTACCGGTTCTCGGCCCAATAAGGGGATTCATGCCGCCCCGCCGCCCGTGATGCATCCGGACTTGTGGCGCTTCTTGGGGGTCTCGGTAGTCTCCGGGATCATCGGCGCCCTCATCGATCAATTTTTCCTCGCCCTCTGGATCGGGACGCTGGGACACTGCATGTGGCACTATCGCCGGCTCGTGCAGCTCCGGCTTTGGATCCCGCATCGCAAACGTCATCCCGCGCCCGATACTCCGGGGCTCCTCGAGGATATCTGCCGCGCCGTGGACGTTCTGGGCGATCGCGAAAAGAAGCGCAAAAAGAAACTTTCCGGTTACCTTAAGCAATTCCGGCACGCCACCACCGCCTTACCGGATGCCGCTGTCGTGCTTGGA
>JALZJW010000034.1 GCA_030859565.1 Pseudomonadota bacterium | reverse complement strand
TATTCCGAGCGCGGTGTCGACACACAGTTGGAATCTGCTCTTCGATCGCGATGTTGCGAAGGGCCTTTACTTGCAGCAAACGCAGGAAGACTTCGCGCTGGACACGCGGCTTCACCCGCCATCGCCCTGAGCATTCCGGCGGGCAAAAAAACGCCCCCGAGCACTATGCCTCGCGCGTCGAATCGGTGCGTTACGGCGCAAAAAGCGGCGCCTAACGCACCCTACATCTACTACGATTTCTTACGCAGTCTGCGGTCCCGGCGCCGCGCCATAGGAAACCTTGAAGAGGGCCCGTAGTGGGGGTGGCAAGCAGCTACCAAGAGAGTGGGTGACAAGCCATGTGGCGTGTTATAACATCGTAAAATCGCGGTTGACCCGATACGAGATTGTGAGATGAGGCTACCGATTCGAAGCATTGGCAATTCGCAAGGGCTCATGCGGCTCATGCGCTTGTCGTCCCAGGAGCACAGCGCATGAGTATCGCGACGAAACGCGGTGACGGCGGGCAAACGAGTCTCGTGGGCGGTAATCGTGTCTCGAAGGGCGACTTGCGCGTGGAAGCCTACGGGAGCATCGACGAGCTGAATTCGGTGATGGGATTCGCGCGCTCGATTTGCGGCGACGCCGAGGTTTGCGAGCTTGTCAAGGCGATCCAGCGCGAGCTTTTCGCGCTCGGCGCGGCGGTGGCCACTCCGGCCGGGAACAGAAAGAAACCTCCGCCCGTCAGCGCCGAGATGGTCGAGACCCTCACCGGGCACGTTCACCGCATCGAGGCCATCGAAGGCGTACTCTCCGATTGGTCGCTCCCCGGCGAGCATCCGGCGGCTTCGGCCTTCGACGTGGCGCGCACCGTGTGCCGCCGGGCGGAACGCGATCTGGTCCGGCTGGTGGGCTCCGGCGAGCACATCGATCCGGACGTCTTGGCCTATTTGAACCGCCTCTCCGACCTCTTGTGGTTGTTCGGCCGGCTGATCGAAGCGCGCGCCGGCCTCGACGCCTCGTTGCGCGACGAGAAACACAAGGGCAATCGCTGGTCGCGCGCCTGGTGACGGCGTAGGCCCTCGTTTAAGCCGCGAGTTGCTGCTCCATCGCGGGTGTGTATTTCCCCAGCGTCGCGAAGCCGTTGCACTTGGCGCGGTGGAAGAGCGCCTTCTGTGCCGCGGGGACATTGTCCGGTTTTCCGCCCCAAATCTTCAAGGCCGGATCCTGGAGGGCGCGGCCGTACGAGAAGCTGAGCGGCCAGGGGTGTTTTCTGGACATCGCGTTCATCGCGTTGAGATTCGCGGTGGCGGGCTCGGCCTTCTGGCCTCCGGAGAGGAACACGATGCCGGCGACCGCCGCCGGAACGGAATGATGTAGGCAGCGCACCGTCATCTCTGCAACCTCCTCGACGCTATTTTGCTGCGGGCACTGCTTCCCCGCGATGACCATATTGGTCTTGAGGATGAGATGCTCCAAGACCACGCGTTGCTCGTAGAGGTTCTGGAATAGCCGCCGTAAGGTCGCTTCGGTCACTTCATAGCAGCGCTCGATGGTGTTGTCCCCATCCATCAGGACCTCGGGCTCGACGATGGGCACGAGCCCTTGTTCTTGGCAGAGCGCGGCGTAGCGCGCCAAGGCGCTGGCGTTGGCGTTGAGGCAACCGCGGGTCGGGATCCCGTCGCCTATGGTGATCACCGCCCGCCACTTGGCGAAGCGGGCGCCGAGGTTCCGGTACTCGATCAAGCGCTCGCGCAGACCATCGAGACCTTCGGTGATCTTTTCTCCCGCCAGGAAGGGCATGTCTTTCGCGCCTTGGTCGACTTTGATGCCCGTGATTACACCGGCATCGGGGAGCGCTTTAGCGAAGGGGATCCCAGCGGCGGTTGATTGCCGAAAGGTCTCATCGAAGAGGATCATGCCGCTCACGTACTCACCGATCCCTTGCGTGGTAATTAGCAGATCCCGGTACGCGCGCCGAGTTTCTTCCGTGGAGACCACATGGATGGAGTCGAAACGCTTTTTGATGCTCGGGAAGCTTTCGTCAATGGCGAGAATTCCCTTGCCGGGAGCGACTAATGCTTCGGCCGTTGGCCGCAGATCGGACATGGCGTGTTCCTCTGGTTCGTGGTAACGATAGTCTAACGTAGTTCGCGCGGGTCGCGTGGAAACCGCATTGATTATTCATAACGCCGATTCCGCGGCCAGCTCCCCTACGCGAACGATCTTCATGCCGTTGGTTCCCCCTTGTTTACCGCGCAAATCACCTTTGGTAATGACTACGATATCTTCTTCGTGTACCGCGCCGCGCTCGAGCAGGATGTCGATCATTTCACGGTTGACGCGCAGGAAATCGGTGTGCGTGACGTCGAAATCGATCGGGTAGACGCCCCGGTAAAGCGTCACCCGCCTGAGTGTCTCGGGACGACGGGTGAAGGCGAAGATCGGGATCCCGGTGAGCACGCGCGACATCCATATGCCGGTGGCGCCGGTCTCGGTGAGCGCGAGAATGGCCTTCGCGCCGATATGGTTGGCCGCGTAAACCGTGGACATGGCGATCGCTTCATCGATGCGGTCGAAAGCCGAATCGATGCGGTAGTCGGCCCCCCGGAGGCCCCACTGGGTTTCCGTCTCCAAGCAGATCCTATCCATCGCCTCGACGGCTTTGCGCGGGTACTTGCCCACGCTGGTTTCGGCGGAGAGCATGACGGCATCGGTGCCATCCAACACGGCATTGGCGACGTCGAAGACTTCGGCCCGGGTCGGGATCTGGTTTGCGATCATCGACTCCATCATCTGCGTGGCCGTGATGACCAGGCGGTTGGCGTTACGGGCTTGCAGGATCAAGCGTTTTTGGACCGGGGGGAGGGCCGCATCCCCGATCTCGACGCCGAGATCGCCGCGCGCGATCATGATCCCGTCCGAGGCCCGCAGGATCTCATCGATACACAGTAAGGCTTCGGCGCGCTCGATCTTGGCGATGACGCCGCAGTTTCCGTTGCTCTCGGCAATCACACGGCGGGCTTCCTCGATGTCGGCGGCACTGCACGGAAAGGATACGGCGATGTAGTCGGCGCCGATGTCCACGGCATGGCGGATATCAGCGCGGTCCTTGGAAGTCAGCGCGCCCGCCGAGAGCCCGCCGCCGGCCCGGTTCAAACCCTTGCTGTCGGACAGCGGGCCGCCCACCCGCACCACGCATTCGACGCTGGTTCCTATGACGCGCTTGACTTCAAGCACGATACGGCCATCGTCGATGAACAAGGTATCGCCGCGCTTGACATCTTTCGGGAGATCCACGTAGGTAACTCCGACGCGGTGCTCATCTCCGTCCGCGGGCGGGATGGCGGTGTCGAGCGTGAAGGAAGCCCCTTCCCGCAGTTCCACACGGCCGCCGCGGAATCGCTGGATGCGGATCTTCGGGCCTTGCAGATCGGCGATGGCGCCGACCTGCGTGCCGCGCGCTTGGGAGCAGGCACGCAGTTGGTCGATTCGGCGTTTATGGCTGTCGTGGGAACCGTATGAGTAATTTTGCCGGATGACGTCCACCCCGGCCGCGATGAGGCCATCGAGCACCTTGGGATCGTCGGTCGCCGGGCCGAGGGTGGCAACGATTTTCGTTCTGCGCATGCGGGGCGTTGCGAGCCTAATTCCCTGTATCGATGAATGCCTGATCAAATTGCCGCCCGGGACGCGGCATCAATAACCCTCGCTCGGATGCACGTAATCGGGATGGGAGCGGGCGCGCTCCTGCAGGATGGCGACAGCAGGTAGGGTCTTTCCCTCGAGAAACTCCAGGAACGCCCCCCCGCCTGTGGATATATAGGACAGCCGCTCGCCGATACCGTACTTCGCGATGGCCGCGAGCGTCTCGCCGCCTCCGGCGAGGGAATAGGCTTGGCTCGCGGCTATCGCCATCGCGACCGCCCGTGTCCCCTGGCCGAATTGGTCAAATTCAAACACCCCGAGCGGGCCGTTCCAGACGATCGTTCGAGCCTGTCCAAGCAGCGCGGTGTAGCTTCCTGCGGTGCGGGGACCGACATCCAGGATGAGATCGCCGGCTGCGACGTCGGAAATATTCTTTACCGTGGCCGTCGCGGTTTCCGAAAGCTTCCGGGCGCAGACCACGTCCTCGGCCAAGGGGATAGCCGCGCCGCGTGCGGCTGCCCGTCCGAGAAGCCGCGAGGCCACCTCGACCAAGGGTTCTTCAACGAGGGACTGACCGACGGCATGGCCTGCGGCGCGAAGGCACGTATTGAGGATCCCGCCGCCGACAATGATCTGATCCACGGTCTCGACCAGCGATTCGAGTAGCGCAAGCTTGGTCGAAATCTTCGACCCGCCCACAATCGCCATCAGGGGGCGTGCCGGTTGTTTCAAGGCTTGGCTCAAGGCATTGATCTCGGCCTCGAGCAGCGGCCCGGCGCAGACCTGGGGAGCATACTTGGCGATCCCGTGGGTCGACGCCTCGGCACGATGGGCGGTGGCAAAGGCATCATTCACGTACACATCGCAAAGCGCTGCTATTTTTCTGGCCAAGGCGTCGTCGTTATTTTTCTCGCCGATCTCGAAGCGCACGTTTTCGCATAGAGCCGCTTGGCCGGGTTCGACGCTAACGCCACTGATCCAATCTTTAACCAGCGCGATGTCTCGATGCAGCAACTCGGATAAGCGAGTAGCGACCGGCGCTAAGCTCAGCGCCGCGTCGTACCGGCCTTCTTGCGGGCGGCCGAGATGCGAGACGAGCATTACCCGGGCGCCCGCCGACAAGGCCTTGCCGATGGTAGGGCACGCGGCCCGCACGCGAGTGTCATCGAGGATCCGGCCCGCTTGCATCGGTACGTTGAAGTCTTCCCGGATCAACACCCGTTTCCCGGCAAGGCTCAGATCGGACATCGACATCATGGACGGATTCGGTCCTTACTTGGCGTTCATCAAGGCGATCGTGGCGTCCAGCATGCGGTTGGAAAAGCCCCATTCGTTATCGTACCAGGACAAGACTTTGACCAGTGTGCCGTCGATGACACGGGTCTGGGTGGCATCGTAAATGGACGAGGCGGGGTTGTGATTGAAATCGACCGAGACCAGCGGCTTGTCGTTATACTCCACAAGTCCCTTGAGCTCGCCTTGGGCGGCCTCTCTCAATACCGCATTGATCTCCTCCTTGCTGGTCTCGCGGGCGGCGACGAAGCTCAGGTCCACCAACGATACGTTGAGCGTGGGGACGCGCACGGCGTAACCGTCCAGTTTTCCGTTCAATTCGGGAAGCACCAAGCCGACGGCCGCGGCCGCGCCGGTCTTGGTCGGGATCATGGACTGCGTCGCGGACCGCGCCCGGCGCAGATCGCTATGGTAGACGTCGATCAATACCTGATCATTGGTGAAGGAATGGATCGTGGTCATGACGCCGCGCAGAATGCCGATGCGCTCATGCAGCGGCTTCACCAAGGGCGCGAGGCAGTTGGTCGTGCAAGACGCATTGGAGATCACCGTGTCGCTCGCTTTGAGGGTCTGATGATTCACGCCATAGACGATCGTGGCGTCGACCTCGGTCCCGGGAGCCGAGATGATGACCTTCTTGGCGCCTGCTTGGAGATGGGCGCCGGCCTTGACTTTACTGGTAAAAAGTCCGGTGCATTCGAGGACCACATCGACACCGAGCCGGGTCCAGGGGAGCTTGGCGGGATCGCGCTCGGCGAGAATGCAAATAGAATCGCCGTCGACCACCATCGAGTCGCCCGCGATCGCAATCTCGCCCGGAAAGCGCCCGTGGACGCTATCGTAGCGGGTTAAATGCGCGTTGGTCGCGACATCACCGAGATCGTTGATCGCGAGGATTTGGATCTCGTGAGTCCGCCGCGACTCATAGAGCGCGCGCAGAATATTACGGCCGATACGGCCGTAGCCGTTGATTCCAACCTTTATTGCCATCTATCTCTCCAATTGATTAAGCCCAGACTGCGGGGCAAGCGAGCAGCCGCCGCACTTCTTCGATGACATGTTCGACGTTGAATCCGAAGTGCCTCAGCACCTCCTCCGAGGGTGCCGATTCGCCAAACGAATCGAGCCCGATAACCCGGCCGTCCAGGCCCACATATTTAAACCAGAAATGCGTGGCCCCGGCCTCGATGGCGATCCGGGTGCGGACCTCGCGCGGCAGCACGGCCTCGCGGTAGCCGCGGTCCTGAGCGTCGAATACCTGCGTGCTCGGCATGGACACGACGCGCACCCGCACCCCGTCGCGGCTAAGCACCGAGGCCGCGCGGACGGCTAGTTCAACCTCCGATCCGGTGGCCAATAAAATCACCTGGGCCGGTCTTGACAGTCGCTTAGGACATAAGCGCCGCGCCCGATCGCGCCGATTTGCTCGGGGCTACGCGGCTGCGGCATCACGGCTTGGCGCGTGAGGAGCAACGCCGTGGGACCGTGGCGATGTTCCAGCGCTAGCTTCCAAGCGACCGCGGTCTCCACCGGATCGCAAGGCCGCCACACGCGGAGGTTGGGGATCAGCCGCAGGCTCGTGGCGTGCTCCACCGCCTGGTGCGTTGGCCCGTCTTCACCGAGCCCGATCGAATCATGGGTGTAGACGAAGATGCTCTGCGCCTTCATCAGCGCCGCCATGCGAACGGCATTGCGCGCATAGTCGGAAAACACCAGGAAGGTTCCGCCGTAGGGGATGAAACCCCCGTGCAGAGCGATCCCGTTCATGATCGCCGACATGGCGAATTCGCGCACACCGTAGTGGACATAATTGCCGTCGAAGGATTGCCGGGTGATGACCTTGGATCCCAGGCCGTTCGCTCCCCTCCAAAGCGTGAGGTTGGATTCGGTCAGGTCGGCGGACCCGCCGAGAAGCTCGGGGAGCAGCGGGCCGTAAGCGCAAAGCGCGTTTTGTGATGCCTTGCGCGTCGCTATGCGTTCCGACTTGGCGCCGAGCGCCGCAATGAAGCTCCGCGCCCGTGGTTCCCAATCAGCCGGCAAGCGGCGTGCGAGACGCCTTTCAAATTCATCCGCCAACTCCGGATAGACGTGTTGATAACGGGCGAAAAGCGCGTTCCACTCGGCTTCGAGATCGGCGCCGCGCGCGCGGCCATCCCACGCGGCGTAGATCTCCACCGGGATCACGAATTCCGCGTGCGGCCATTCCAGGTTAGTTCGGGCGGCGGCCACCGCTTCCGGACCCAACGGTACGCCGTGGCAGACGGCGGTTCCCGCTTGCGGCGCGCCGTAACCGATGGTGGTTGTGAGTATCACGAGGCTCGGTTTATCCGTAACAGTGCGGGCCGCGTCAAAGGCCTCCGCAACGGCGCCGGCGTCATGGCCGTCGACGGCACCGAGCACCTGCCAGCCATAGGAATCGAAGCGCTTGCGGGTGTCATCGGCGAACCATCCGCGAACGTCGCCGTCGATGGAGACCTGATTGTCATCGTAGAGGACGATGAGCTTGCCGAGGCCCAAGGCGCCGGCCAGCGAACAGGCTTCGTGGGAGATCCCCTCCATCAAACACCCATCGCCGACCGCCACGTAGGTGTAATGATCGACGATCTCGAATCCCTCGCGGTTGAACTGAGCGCTGAGCACGCGCTCGGCGAGCGCCATCCCGACCCCGTTGGCGAGACCCTGACCGAGCGGTCCCGTGGTGGTCTCGACGCCGGGGGTGAGGCCAAACTCGGGATGGCCGGGTGTGCGGGAATGCAGTTGCCGAAAGTGCTTTAGGTCCTCAATCGTGACGTCGTAACCGCTCAGGTGCAGCAGGGCGTACAAGAGCGTCGAGCCATGCCCGTTCGACATCACAAAGCGGTCGCGATTGCTCCACCGCGGGTTGGCCGGGTTGTGCCGCAGGTGGCCGTTCCATAGCACTTCGGCGATATCGGCCATGCCCATCGGCGCGCCCGGGTGCCCGGACTTGGCTCTCTGGACCGCGTCCATCGCCAAGGCGCGGATGGCGTTGGCAAACTCTTTCCGTCCCGGCCGGTAGTTTCGCTTGAGGTTCGTCGGTGCTCGCATAGATTCTCACATATCCAATGCCGTACAGAACCACTTCAACAAGTCCGGGAGTCCCTTCTCCCTCAGGGAGAAGGTTAGGATGAGGGGAATCAAATCAAACACTTTCGTCGATCCCTCACCCCAACCCTCTCCCGGCGGGAGAGGGAGAAAAAGACAGTCCCTGTCCTGGAGGGACAGGCACCTTGAAGAGGTGCCCGTAATTTCAAAAATGTTTGCATAGATTTTAGTGTTGCTAAGGCGATTGGGCGGCACGGTGCCGACGCGCGGTGACCCAGAGAGTCAGACCATATGAGGCGGTCGTTACCACAACCGCCGGCGCAAACGCGAGTTTCTTGTTCCAGAAGATGAAGAGGGCAAGGAACAGCGTGGTTCCAATCAGCGAAGTCCAGAACGCGATCCTCTCGTTCCTCCACGACTCCACGAATGATCCCAAGACGGCGGGTAGGTAAATCAGGAGCAGCGAGAACGCCCCCACAAGTAGTTCAACGAAGTCCCCGGCCCACAGCGCGATCCCCGAGGCCGCGAGGACACTCACTATTGCTACGACCCGAGAGGACCTAAGGAGGCAACGATCTTGTTTGGCATCTAACGACTTCCCCCAGATGCTCGGCGAAGCAAGCCGGGCTCCGAAGATTGAAAGGTTGTTGATGAAGGTGTCAGCTGAACTGAGCACCGCAGCGAACAGTCCGCCCACAATCAGACCAAGAACTATTGGGCTGCTGAACTGCCCCTGGATCAGGTCGAGGGTAGCCGTTGCGGATGAAGGAAGACCTTGCGCACGAGCCACCATGCCCATAAATGTGAACAAGGCATAGAACAAGAAGGCCCCGATACCGGCTGCTGCGAAGGCCTTTCCGATTCGTTCCGGATCCTTCGCCGCGCGTATCCGCTGCCACATGTCCATGCGTACGAAGAACGACGCGGGAAGGAACAATATCAAGCCAAGAAGGAAGACGATTCCATACCCAGTTCCCGAGAGGTGTGAGACCGGTAGTTTGGACCAAGTATCCTGGATTACACTGGGCTGGAACACGCGCACACCGATCAGCACCGCAACCGCGACAATGATGACGGTTTGGACGATGTCTGTCGAGATGTCCTTGCGGAGTCCCCCGATCACAGGGTACGTGAGCATCGAAACGCTACACAGTCCTACTAGCGTCCAGGGAAATCCATCGACTTCCGAGGCTCGCCGTCGCATGTGCAGCGAACGAGTACAGAGCGACGAACTGTCCCCCGAGGAGGAAGAAGTACATCACCAGGCAAACGACGCTGAACTGAATCGCCATACGTCGCGAGAAGCGTTTTTCGATCACCTCCAGCATCGTGTCCGCTTCCGTTTCGTCCATGACCTTGGCAATCTTCGCAGCAAATGCTCCGAAGAGGCTCATCCCGACGAGGTAGACGGCCCCAATAATGAAACCGACAACTCCTGCCTCGTGACCGATCTGTCCAACTCCAAGGAACATCCCGCCCCCGACAATCGTCGCCAGGAGAGATATCGCAATCGCGACGGGGTGATGGTTCTTCGGGTCCGCAGAGTAGATACGGAACGTGGTCGATCCCCTACGAAGAAGTCCGAAGAGGTTGGTGACGACAAGCGTTCCGACGACGATGCCCGCGAAGGCCCAGTTGTTCATGGCGTTGCGACCTCAATCGCCAGGAGCTTGTACCTAGCGAACTTCAGGCCCAAGTAGAGGGTCACAGGCAGCCACAGGTGGGCTTCCCAGACTGCCAGTACATCGGAGCGACCGAAGAGCCAGGCAAGCGCAGGGATGATGAAGGGGATCGCAATCAGCAGACGCAGGCCGCCCAAGACGAGGGCGATGACCTCCCGCGGCGAGTTGAGATTGCCTTGAGCGCGTTGCTCGTAAATGTCATGCGCGCCCGTGATGATCGCGTAGATGGCCAGTAGCGAGAACTTGGCACCGCCAGCGCTATTCAGAAAGATGATGACGATCCCGAGGAACGCAACCCAAAAGAGGTGGAGACTCAGATTTGCCAGGGACGTGATTTCTCTGTATTCACGCACGTTCGCGGTCAACCAGTCCAGGAAGTAATAGACCACGAATAGAAGGTACACGAGTCTTCGGCCATCAGGCACGGAGAACGTAACCCCCGATGGCGGGCCCGAATCGAAGTTAAAGCTGAGACTTACCACTACGCCGATAAAGACGGCGTACTGGAAGTTCATTGCCTCCTTGGAGATCTGCCCAACTGTATTTGCCATAGGTCCGGGTTATTCTCTCACTGGTTCGGGTAAAGGCATTGCGACGACGATGTCGCCACGAAACGCGCACTGAGCGAACTTGAAGCGGAACTGGACGAATACGTGGCTGCGAGAGAGACTGAGGGCGTCGAGACTCTCATGGACTTCGACCAAGGCACCGGAGACCGGGATCTTTTGTCTGAACCTCGCATCCAGCCTCGTAATCACCTGGTCTCCGGCATCTCTCGTCTCGAAAAAGTAGGCCATACTCAGTTTCTGGCGGGCTGGGAACGCACCTTCCTCGATCAGGAGCCGGGCGGCCACGTAGGAGAGCTGTGACAGGTACAGCGTGGCCATGGCGGCCGTAACGTAGTCGATGTGGCCAGGCCTGGTGAATGGGTAGGGGCTCGCTTCAAAGGCACCCGTAATCTGACGGCCGTCCCACGCTGCTTCGCGAAGAGCGAGATACTCGGACTTGTAGATAGCGAGTGTCTCCGTAATGTATCCGGATTCGACGATCCGCAGACCGTGAACAGAGGGAAGTGGAAGCTCGATAGGGCGCATCCTTACCTTTCTCTGGTTGGCGGTGATCAGCGATAGAGGGGTTACGTTCATGATCTGTCTCTCTTTCCGAGCTTGTATTTCATGCGAGCGGGTGCGGCCTTCCGCATTCGTATCCTGTTAGTCTTGCCCTGGCGCTCCGCTTCGCAGGCTTTCGTCCGCCCAACTACCTGATATGTCTCGCGACTCGCTCTGCGGCTTCGCGCATCTGGGCTTGCTCGCGACACTTTTACCGAGCTTCCCTAATCCTTGGACCATTTTATCGAACAACCCATGCTCGCGATCTGATCCCGAGGTCCCTGCCCGGAGCGAGCGATCTGGACCATGGCCTCGAACAGCTCGCGCCGAGCGCCCGGTGCAGCGGCTTCACGTTTGCTATTATCGAGACGGCCGCGATACTGCAAACGCAACTCCGCGTTATAACCGAAGAAATCCGGGGTGCACACCGCTCCGTAAGCCTTGGCCACCGCTTGCGTACCATCGATCAAATACGGGAATGGATACGCGAAGCGGTTGGCCGTTCTTGTCATGTTTGCAAACGAGTCTTCCGGATAATCGGTGGGATCGTTGGGCATGACGGCCACGCTTCTTATACCGTAGTCCAAAAGCTCCCGGGTATCGCGTACCATGCGCTCTTGGATGGCTTGAACGTAGGGACAATGGTTGCAAATAAACATCACTAAGGCGCCGTTGTCGCCCTTGCATTGTTGCAAGGTCCAGGTCTTACCGTCGATTCCAAGCAGGGCAAAATCGACGGCCGGCGTATCGAATGCACAGATCGGGGTGTTCAGGAGTGTCATGCTACGTTATGCCTCGAAGTATACATATGTCATAAATCTTGCCTTGCGACATTGGTTCGCGCGGCCGGCGTAAACAAAATGATTACCGTCATTCCTCGAGGGAATCCCGCGTTTGAAGGCGGGGATGTTAGCTGTTAATCCTCGATTTATAAAGTAAACTGATTCCCTTTTCCCAGCACACTAAAATTCCGCAAGAGAAGATATCATGGACAATACCCGTTTGTTTACTTCCGAGTCGGTCTCCGAGGGTCACCCCGACAAGATCTGTGATCAGATCTCCGATGCGGTGCTCGATGCGATCATCGCGCAAGAACCGGACGCGCGCGTGGCATGCGAAACGCTGGTCACGACTGGCTTAGTGACCGTGGCGGGAGAAATATCCACCTCTTCTTACGTGGATATCCGCAACGTCGCCCGGCAGGTTATCCGTGATATCGGGTACGATAGTTCGGAGATGGGGTTCGATTGGGAGTCCTGCGGCGTAATCGTCTCCATAGGACAACAATCGGCGGATATCGCTCTCGGCGTCAACGAAAGCGGCGAGCACGAACAAGGCGCGGGCGACCAGGGGTTGATGTTCGGATATGCCTGCAACGAAACCGACGTGCTCATGCCCGCGCCCATAACCTACGCGCACCGCCTGGTCCGGCGGCAAGCCGAAGTCCGCAAGACGGGCTGCCTGCCCTGGCTGCGCCCGGATGCCAAGAGCCAGGTGACGTTTCGCTACGCGAACGGCCGTCCCTGCGGCATCGACGCCGTGGTGCTCTCGACCCAGCATAGCCCCGAGATCAGTCATGAGGTCCTCAAACAGGCCGTCATGGATGAGATCGTGCTTCCGGTGCTGCCGAAGGAGTGGCTAAGCCCTACCACCCGATTCTATGTCAATCCGACCGGCCGCTTCGTGATCGGCGGGCCTATGGGTGACTGTGGGCTGACCGGGCGCAAGATCATCGTCGATACCTATGGCGGCATGGCGCGCCACGGGGGCGGCGCGTTTTCGGGCAAGGACCCTTCCAAAGTAGACCGCTCGGCCGCCTACGCGGCGCGTTACGTGGCGAAAAACATCGTGGCCGCGGGCCTCGCTGATCGCTGTGAGATCCAACTATCCTATGCCATCGGCGTGGCCGAGCCGACATCGATCAGCATCGAGACCTTTGGCACGGGCAATGTGGACGAGTCGAGGTTGATCGCGGCGGTGCGCAAGAATTTCGATCTCCGGCCCAAAGGAATCATCAAGATGTTGAACCTGTTGCGCCCGATCTACCGGCAAACCGCCGCTTACGGGCATTTCGGCCGCACCGAGTTCGATCTGACTTGGGAACGCACCGATAAGGTTGATGCCTTGCGCGAGAGCCTAGGGATAGCCGAATCGATGCCGCGCGAGTCCCTGGTCCGGGCGAGTTAGTTTCTACCCTTACATATCTTACCTATTAGGAGCCGATTGATGAGCACGCAACCGATGGAAAAGATCACGCCGGATTACAAGGTAGCGGATCTCAAGCTTGCCGAATGGGGGCGCAAGGAGATCAACATCGCCGAAGGGGAAATGCCGGGCCTGATGGCCTTGCGGGAAGAATACCAGGGTAAAAAGCCGTTGGCGGGGGCTCGCATCGCGGGCTGTCTGCACATGACCGTGCAGACGGCGGTGTTAATCGAGACCTTGATCCAGTTGGGCGCCGAGGTGCGCTGGTCATCCTGTAACATCTTCTCGACCCAAGATCATGCCGCGGCCGCCGTGGCGGCCGCGGGTATTGCCGTGTTCGCGTGGAAAGGGGAGACGGAACAGGAGTTCTGGTGGTGTATCGATCAGAGTATTTTCGGCCCCGGCGGCTGGCGCCCGAATATGCTGCTCGACGATGGCGGAGATCTGACCCAGGTAATGCATGAGCGTTATCCGGAGATGCTCCAAGGGGTGCGTGGTTTGTCGGAAGAGACGACCACCGGCGTGCGGCGCTTGCATGAAATGGCACAGACCGGCGCGCTGAAAGTGCCGGCGTTTAATGTCAATGATTCGGTCACGAAATCGAAGTTCGATAACCTCTACGGTTGCCGGGAATCCTTGATGGATGGTCTAAAGCGGGCCACGGGGGTGATGATCGCCGGCAAGATCGCCGTGGTGATCGGCTATGGCGATGTCGGAAAAGGCTGCGCTCAGGCCTTGAAGGGTCTCGGCGCGACCGTCTGGATCGCGGAGATCGATCCCATCTGCGCGCTACAGGCGGCGATGGAGGGGTATCGGGTGGTGCGCATGAACGATGTCGCGGCGCGCGGGGACATTTTCGTCACCGCCACGGGCAACATCCGGGTGATCACCCACGATCACATGCGGTCCATGAAAGACCGCAGCATCGTGTGCAATATCGGCCATTTCGACTCCGAGATCGACGTCGCTTCCTTGCGTCAATACCGTTGGGAAAACGTCAAACCGCAGGTGGATCAGATCTTGTTTCCCGATGGCAAGCGCATCATCCTTTTGGCCGAGGGCCGCTTAGTCAATCTGGGTTGCGCCGCGGGGCATCCGAGCTTCGTCATGTCAGCGTCGTTTAGCAACCAAGTGCTGGCGCAGATCGAGCTCTGGAACAACTTTAAAAGCTACCAGAACCGCGTCTATACACTGCCCCAGCACCTTGATGAAAAGGTGGCGCGCCTGCACCTGGCGAAAGTGGGTGCGGATCTCACGGTTCTCACGCGGGAGCAGGCGGAGTATATCGGTGTCTCGATCGAAGGCCCTTACAAACCAGAATATTATCGCTATTAATGCCCGCCGTAGTAGTGACTGCTGCCCCGCGAGCGATTAATACGCACGGCGGTTCCGTCAACAAGCGCCATGGGAACTCCAAACAGCCATAGCTTCAGCTTCGAGTTTTTCCCGCCGCGAACCCCGGAGGCGATCGGCAAGCTTCAGGTCACCCGCGATCGGCTCGCGCGCCTCAAGCCGGATTATTTCTCGGTCACCTTCGGGGCGGGAGGCAGCACGCGCGAGCTGACCTTCGAGACGGTGCAAGAGATCCGCGCGGCGACCGGGATCACGGCCGCTCCGCATATCTCGTGTGTCGGCAGCACCATCAGCAGCCTGCGTGAGATCTTGAGCACCTACAGGAGCGCCGGCATCAAACATATCGTGGCATTGCGCGGCGATCTGCCCTCGGGCGCGGCGGGCTACGGTGAGCTGCGTTACGCCAATGAGTTGGTGGAGTTCATCCGCGAGGAGAGCGGCGACTATTTTTTCGTGGAAGTCGCCGCCTATCCGGAGTTTCACCCGCAGGCGCCGAGCGCGGACATGGATCTCAGGAACTTCAAGCGTAAAGCGGAGGCCGGGGCCGACCGCGCGATCACGCAATATTTTTATAACCTCGATGCCTATTGGCGGTTCGTGGAGAGCTGCGAGGCGCTCGGCGTCCAGATCCCGATCGTCCCCGGTGTCATGCCCATCATCAACTGTACGCAGTTGCTGCGCTTCTCGGACGCCTGCGGCGCCGAGATCCCGCGTTGGATCTTGCGGCGTTTAAAGGATTTTGGGGATGACCGCGTCTCGATTCGCAATTTCGGCATTGATGTAACCACCGATCTGTGCCGTCAGCTCTTGGACAAGGGAGCGCCGGGGCTGCATTTTTACACCATGAATCAAGCCGAGGCGTCCGAGGCGATCTGGGCTAATCTCGGGTTGCGCCGCGAAAGACCCGCGGTGAAACCCGCGCTCTCAGGCGGCTAGCGGACCATCGCCAACCTTGTCCGCGCGGCTTTTCACACGGCCTCCCAAGATCCCGCTGCTGCTGGTCGATGATGATGCGTTGATCGTGGAATCGCTGGCGCTGGTTTTAGAGGACGATTACGAAGTTCATACCGCCGCCACACGGCCAGAAGCCAAGGCCTTGTTAAGCAAATTGGGCCATCAAATACCTTTGGCCTTGGTGGATCTCGGATTGCCGCCGACACCGCATAGTCCGGAGGAAGGCTTTGCGTTGATCGGCGAGTTGCTGGCGGCCGATCCCAGCGCACGCGTGCTGGTGCTCTCGGGGCAGAATACGCGCGCCAATATTCAGCATGCGCTCACCTTGGGCGCCGTGGATTTCATTCCGAAACCCGCGGACCCCGCGTTGCTGCAAGCGCGTTTGACTCATCACGCGATGATCCGGGAGGTCGAGCAGTCGGCGGCGCCGCGCGAAGGCCTGGTGGAAATGCTCGGTCATAGTCCCGCCATCGACGCCCTCCGGGAGCAGATCCGCCAGTTCGCCGATGCCCCCTTCGCCGTGTTCATCGAGGGCGAGTCGGGTGTCGGCAAGGAACTGGTCGCGAACCGCTTACATTATGAAAGCCGGCGTGCTCGATTTCCCTTGGTGACGATTAACTGCGCGGCCTTCACGCCGGAGCTTCTGGAGGCACAGTTGTTCGGACAGATCAAAGGCGCGTTCACCGGAGCGAGCGCGACCAAGAGCGGTGTGTTGGAGGAGGCGGATGGGGGCAGCTTGGTCTTGGACGAGGTCGGCGAACTGCCGCCGGCGTTGCAGGTTAAGCTGCTGCGGGTGCTCGAAAACGGCGAGTACTACCGGCTGGGCGAGACCCAGCCGCGGCGATCCCAAGCACGGGTCGTCGTGGCGACGAATCTCGATCTACGCGCTGCCGTCAGGCGCGGTTCGTTTCGCCACGATCTGTATTACCGCTTGAGCGTGCTGGCGATTCAGGTGCCCCCCTTGCGTGAGCGTGGCGACGACTGCTTGCTGCTGCTGGAGCATTTTCAGCGTTTGTACGCGGCATCGGTGGCTCCGTTCATTTTACACGAGGCGGCAAGACAAGATCTGCTGTCTTATGCCTTCCCCGGAAACGTGCGCGAACTGCGCAATATCGTGATTCGCCTCGGTGCGAAATATCCGGGCAAGGAGATCTCGGCCGCGGCGCTGGCGGGAGAGCTTGAAGCCGATATGTCGCTGGCGCCGGGGACGAGAGAGGCCGACTTCGATACCGCGGCCGAGCGGCAACTGCGAACGCCCGGATTTTGCCTCGATGAAATCATGGAATGTTGGGAGCGGCGCTACATCGACGCGGCGCTCAAGCTCAGCCATGGAAACCTGAGCCAAGCAGCGCGTTTGCTGGGAATCAACCGTACTACCCTGTATAGCAGGATCGAACGGCTCAATCACCCGAGACGCTGATGTATTACTCCTATTTCGGCTTACGCCAGCCACCCTTCAAGATCACGCCCGACACGCGCTTGTTCTTCCCGGGCGGCAACCGCGGGGCGGTCCTGGAGGCCTTGGTCTACGCAATTGCGACTGGCGAAGGTATCATCAAGGTCGTTGGGGAGGTGGGAAGCGGCAAGACCATGCTCTGCCGCATGCTGGAGCGTGAGTTACCCGAGAACGCCGAGATCGTGTATTTAGCGAATCCCAGCCTCTCCCCGGACAACATTCTGCACGCCATCGCGTTTGAATTACATCTGCCGGTCGCGGGAGGCGAGGATCGACTCAAGGTGATGCACGCGCTGCAAGAATTCCTGGTAAGGAAACACGCGGAGAATCGGCGCATCGTCGCGTTTGTCGAAGAAGCCCAGAGCATGCCGCTCGAAACCCTGGAAGAGATCCGCCTGTTAAGCAACTTGGAGACACAGGATGAGAAGTTGTTGCAGATCGTTTTGTTCGGGCAGCCGGAGCTGGATGAATCCTTAATGAATCCGCGCATCCGGCAACTGAAAGAGCGCATCACCTACAGCTTTTATTTGCATCCGTTTTCGATTGCCGAGGTGCGGGAATATCTAAGCAGCCGTTTGCGCGCGAGCGGCTACAAGGGAATGGGGATCTTCACGCGCGCCGCGATTCGAAGCCTTACCTGCTATTCCAAGGGGCTGCTGCGCAGGATCAATATTCTCGCCGATAAGTCCTTGCTCGCCGCCTACGCCGGGGGCGAGATTAAAGTGAGAACCAGACATGTGCGCAGGGCGGCGCGGGACACGGAGTTTGTCGCCAAACCAGGCGCCGCCGCGCTGGCGATGGCGCTGACCTTTTGTCTCGCCCTCGCGGCGATCGGCTGGTTCGCGTGGCAGCGTTTCATTCCAGTGAGCGCACTCGTCGAGGATACGCGCTCTTTCAAGGACGTGCCGTTGTCTGGGGCCATCGGCCGCGGGCTTGAAGGCGCCGATTCTCCGAAGCAGCCATGAAACCGGTGCTTGTGACAGGCGGAGCCGGTTACATCGGCAGTCACGTCGTGCGCCAGCTCGGGGAGGGCGGCCGCGCGGTCGTGGTCGTGGACAATCTGTCTACCGGGTTCGAGAAGGCCGTTGTGCACGGAACCTTTATCGCCGGCGATGTCGGCGATCGCAGCCTAATGGATCGCGTATTGAGGGAACACGGCATCGACACCGTCATGCATTTCGCCGCCCATACCGTCGTGCCCGAATCGGTCCGTGATCCCCTGAAATATTACGGCAACAACACCTGTAAGACGCGCGCCTTATTGGAGGCTTGTGTGCATACGGGTGTAACGCAATTCGTTTTCTCCTCCACCGCCGCAGTCTACGGCATTCCCACGACACCGCTGGCGCGCGAAGACAGCCCAACCTGCCCGATTAATCCTTATGGGACCTCGAAACTCGTGAGTGAATGGATGCTGCGCGATGCTGCGGCAGCCTCCCGGTTGCGCTATGTGATCTTGCGTTATTTTAATGTCGCGGGCTCGGATCCGGAGTGCCGTATCGGACAGTCGACGCGGGAGGCGACGTTATTGATCAAAGTCGCCGCCGAGGTCGCGCTCGGTAAGCGCGCCGCGCTCTCTATCTTTGGAAGCGACTACCCGACCCCGGACGGAACCGGCATCCGGGATTACATCCACGTGGATGACCTCGCTTGCGCCCACCTGAGGGCGCTCGATTATCTTGAGCGTGGCAGCGAGCCGGTGGTCCTAAATTGCGGTTACGGACACGGCTATAGCGTGCGGGCGGTCATTCGCGCCATCGAGAAGATCCACGGACAGCGTCTCAAGGTACGGGAGGAGCCCAGGCGCGCGGGCGATCCGCCGGTGCTCGTGGCCGGCGCCGATCGGATCCGGTCGGTTTTGGCGTGGCGCCCGCGCTACGATAACCTGGAGTTTATTGTCAAGACTTCGCTCGACTGGGAGCAACGCAGGTTCTATTAGTGAAGCTCTGCAAAAGTGTCGCGAGCAAGCCCAGATGCGCGAAGCCGCGGAGCGAGTCGCGAGACATATCCGGTAGATAGGGCTCAGCCATGGAATCACTCTCCGAGTCTGTAGAGAAAGTCCTTGCTGAACTACATTCCGATGACCGGGAAGTACGGGCAGAGTACTTCAAGCGCTTCGAGTCCGAAGCCAGAGTCTTTTCGAGTCACATCGCAAAGGCTGTAATGGCGTGGCGCACCCACAGTCGGCCGAAATGACCGACTAGCATTTGTGTCGGCTCTCGTATATACGGCAATCACGCTGCATATCAATTCAATGAAGTTACTACTTTCGGGGCAAATCATCGCCGCCGGCAGTCTGTTCCGCCAAGCCGCGGAAACTATTGCCCTGAGTCTTCTGTGCTCGGGGACAGACCTGGACAGACCACGTTTTTCTGTGCGGCGATGAATCCAAAGGCGAATAACTGGCCTAACCGCATGAACTGGGACGCTCGCTACGTTCGCGCCCGTTATCGTCAAACGGGCAGTTCAAGAAGACCGACCGATCGTATCGGCTTGTCGCGTTCCGGACTCCCACTTCCCGACAATCTCTTGATTGGTTTCCCTGCAACAGCCTTCTTGGCCGTGGGCGACGAACGGAAGGTTTCTTTGCAGTAGACATAGCAACGCCAATTTTAGATCCGCTGTTCGAATATGGAAGTCCGAGGGAAAGGATAGTGATAGTAGATTCTACCGTACCACCGGCCGGTGGAGGGCTCAATCCGGGGTCGAGCCAGTCTGCAAAGGATCCGGACGCGCGTTGGACGCAAACGTAAAGACTTCGCTCGACTGGGAGCACCGCAGGTTCTATTAGCACCCAGGCGAGGGTGAGCAGAAGACGCCCTTATGATTACTTCACACGCCAAACTTGGCCGCGAACTTCGCCGGCGGGATTCGCAACCGAATGCACGTTGGCGTAGATGCACCCGTCTAGTATCGCCGCCCGCAGGGAAGCGATATTATTGACCGTCTTGCCGCAAGTTGCGGTACAACTGACCCCTGCCTCAAAGCTGGCGTTTGTTAACTCTCCCTCGGACAGACGCCCATTGACATCAACGCCAGGGTCAGGCACTAAATCGAAGAGGAAAACCGTGATTAGCCCATTTACGCCGGCAGGCGCACAGTGCAGGTGCGCCTGTGTGATGCCCACACCATTCCTGACTCTGAGCCGAAACTGAGCGCTAGTAAGGGCAGCATCAAACGAAATGCGAAATCGCCCAGCGGTATCGGTCTCTATGCCGGGCTGGGGGGCAAGGAGCGGCCCCTCATCTGGGGGAACTGGGCTGACAACCTCTTGCGCGCCACTCAGATTCGCCACAAACACAAACTCGTCGCCCCCATAGGCAGCACCTGATACGGCAAGGAACATCCCCAAGATACTGACGATTGTAGCAAGTTGCTTCATGTTTCAAACTCCTCGGCTGTGGGCGCTGCGGTGTGACTCTCCGTGCCTAGCTCTATGACGGGGGCGAGGGACACGGAGAACAAGAATTTTAAAAGCCCTTTTTCCTCGGGAGCGAAGGTACGACTAAACCTGTCAGGTGTCAATCACGCGCAATCTCGGTCCGGAATCGGGAATCACCGGGCTAGCGCGAGGCGAAAACGCATTTCAGGGAGCGTGGTACATGGTTGAAAAGGATTCTACCGTATAGCGCCAGACCTGAAGAGTTTCGGGATCGGCATCTTGAGAAATTCCGGCTTTCCGTTTCAATTCGCGCAGAAATTCCGCGCGTCCCGGTAGCGATTCCCAGACCGCCGGCAAAAACGTCGCCCGCCGGTCCTGTTGCTGGAGGAGCACGCCGTCGGCACCAGGAGCGAGTTGATCCAAGATCTCCGTATCGGATTTGAAGTTTAACGCGACGGGCGCATTCAACACCGAGATGTGAATGGCAAGGCTTGCGCACTCCTCGGGGATGAGGGGCCGGAAACGCGGATCGCCGAAGGCTGCCGCGCGCGCATTCTCGGCAACATCCATGACCAGGGGCCGATGACGCTCCAGGCTGCCGATGCATCCCCGCAATTGGCCACGGGTTTTTAAGGTCACGAACGAGGCCTGGTGGACGCGCAGGCGTTGCGGATAATCGGCGCCGTTAATCGCCGTGTCCGGGACATGCTCGAAGCCTCGGGCGATAGAGCGAGAGGCGGCGTCCAAAAGGAGATGGCGGTCTTCCGGGCACAAGGGGAGTGATTCGCTAGGCGAATAGAGCGCGAAAGCGCCATAGCCGACGACGCGATCCCTCGGGCCGGCCGTATCGCCCGAATTACGCACATCGAGCGCGGCGATGCGGAGCTTATGCTTGCGCGCAAAATGGAGTAAGCCGTTGATAGGCGCGCACCCGCACGCCTGCTCCGGGTGAAGGGTGGCCGTGCCCCTCACGATCGCGGCGGCCGTCGCCCGGTCAATTTCCCGCGCCGTCTCATAGTCGTGGTAGTGACTGAGGTCGGAGCTGACGACGATGAGAGTCTCGGCTTCCTCCCACAGCGCCTCGATGACGGCGCTGACATCCTCCGGCGCGGCGCCGCCCACCACCAGCGGCACGATGGTAAATTGCTCCAGGACCATTTGCAGAAACGGGATCTGGACCTCGATACTATGCTCGCAGGCATGCGCGTGATCCATCACGCTAACCTGCGGGAATACTGCCAGTTTCTGGGTGGCGCCCGGGTCGAGCGCGACCTCCCCCAAGGGGGTCGCGAAGTGCTGGGCACGCGGCAACGCGAGGCCCGGGACATAAACCCGGTGCCCCGGCCCCAAGAGAACAACCCGGCGAATACGCGCGCGAGCATCCGCGAGACAAGCATAGGCGGATCCTGCGACGGCTCCGGAATAAACGTAGCCGGCATGGGGTGCGATTAGGGCTTTCGGGACTTGCGAGCCGGCCTCTTGTATCCCCAAATAACCGCCGATCATCCGGCGCAGGTCCATCGGATCGCTGGGATAAAACTGTCCCGCGACGGCGGGGGGACGGGTATACACAAGGCTCCTCGCTTAGGCTCTCTATGGATTCAATTATAAGCCGAAAGCGTCCCGGAAGCTGTCCGCACCACCGTTACCCAGGTTCGCGGCGCGGGCTGACCGCTCAAATTGCCCGAACGCACTTGAAAAAAGAGCCTCAGAACCCTATCATTATTCGGTCCGACCATTGCGGGGTGGAGCAGTCTGGCAGCTCGTCGGGCTCATAACCCGAAGGTCGCAGGTTCAAATCCTGCCCCCGCTACCATAGATAGCCCCGAGAGCCGGGGCTTTTTATTTTAGTCGGTAACGTGCGCGCGGATACGAGGGAGTTAGAAGCCATCATCGAGCCCGTCGTGGCGGGCCTCGGGTATGAATTTGTCGGCATTGAACGTACCGTCGCCAGACGCGCGCCGTTGATACGGGTGTACATCGATAGCGCCAGTGGAATTACATTGAGAGATTGTGAACGCGTGAGCCAGCAGGTGAGCAGTGTTATGGATGTTGAGGATCCCGTCACCGGGTCCTATACGCTTGAGGTTTCTTCCCCGGGGTTGGACCGCCCGCTGTTTACTCTCGATCAGTATTCGCGTTTTCTTCAAAGCACCGTGAGCATTGAGACGATACGTCTGGTCCACGGGCGCCGAAAATTCCGCGGGCGTTTGAACGCGGTCACCGTTAACGAGATCAGCATCACCGAACAGGAAGGGGAAGCCTATACGCTGCCCTTCGATCTCATACACCGGGCCCGCTTGGTGCCGCAATTCGACTCCAATAAACCGGCGAGGCGTAGCAGATGAACAAGGATATCCTTACCGTCGTCGAGATTGTTTCCAATGAGAAGGGGGTAGATAAGGAGATCATTTTCGAGGCCTTGGAAGCGGCGCTTGCGAGCGCGACAACCAAACGTTATCGCGACGACATCGATGTCCGCGTATCCATCGACCGGCAGACCGGGGACTATGAAGCCTTCCGGCGTTGGCAGGTTATCGATGAGACCGTAGCCACCCCGGCCGCGGACGCCGGACCCGATGGCGTCCCGATCGGCGCGGGTGGAGTGGAGTTTCCCGAGCGTCAAATCTCTCTCAGCAAGGCGCGCGAGATCCATCCCGAGGTGAGCCACGGCGAATATATAGAGGAACCCATGGAAGCTGCGGCGTTTGGGCGTATCGCCGCGCAAGCGGCGAAGCAAGTCATCGTGCAGAAGGTGCGCGAGGCCGAACGCAAGCAGATTGTGGAAGCCTATGAGAGCCGCATGGGCCAGCTAATTACCGGCGTCGTGAAGCGCGTCGATCGCGGTAGCGTGACATTGGATCTCGGCGGCAATGCGGAAGCGATGATTGCGCGCGAGGACATGATCCCGCGCGAAGCAGTGCGGCCGGGGGATCGGCTGCGAGGATACTTGAGCGAAGTGCGTCCGGAGAAACGCGGTCCGCAGTTATTCGTCAGCCGCACGGCCACGGAGCTCCTAATCGAGTTGTTCAAGATCGAGGTTCCCGAGATCGGTGAAGGTCTCATCGAGGTGCTCGGGGCGGCGCGCGATCCGGGTCTGCGCGCGAAGATCGCCGTCAAAAGCAAGGACCCTCGGATCGATCCGGTCGGCGCCTGTGTCGGCATGCGCGGCTCGCGCGTGCAAGCCGTCTCCAACGATCTCGCCGGAGAACGGGTCGATATTATCCTTTGGAATGAAAACCCGGCGCAGTTCGTCATTAACGCCATGTCGCCCGCCGAAGTCGTGTCCATCATGGTGGATGAGGATGCGCACAGCATGGATGTGGCGGTCGTGGAGGAGCAACTATCGCAGGCGATCGGCCGTAACGGGCAGAACGTCCGGCTCGCGAGCCAACTGACCGGCTGGGAGTTGAATGTGATGACCGAAACCGAAGCGGCTGACAAGACCGAGGCGGAAGCCCAGCGTATTCAGCAGATATTCGTGGAAAATCTGCATGTCGACCAAGAGGTCGCTAACATTCTGACCCAGGAAGGCTTCTCGAGCATCGAGGAAGTCGCATTTGTTCCGGAACAGGAAATGATCGAGATCGAGGAGTTCGATGCGGATCTGGTGGCCGAGTTACGCAATCGGGCCAAGGATTGGTTATTGACCAAGGCCATCGCCACCGAGGAACGTCTCGGCGATGTCATGCCGTCGGAAGATCTGCTCAATATGGAAGGCATGGATCCAGAGCTAGCCCACCGCTTGGCCGCGGGGGCAATTGTGACGATGGACGATTTGGCGGAGCAGTCGGTAGATGAGCTGGTAGAAATCGGCGGCATTAGCGGCGAGCGGGCCGGCACGCTGATAATGACCGCCCGCGCCCCGTGGTTTAAGGCTGCGCAAGAAGAGACCGGGGAGCAGGTGCATGGCTGAAGTGACGGTTAAGCAGTTCGCGGACGTGGTTGGAATTTCCATCGACCGGCTGCTCGCGCAACTGGGCGAGGCCGGGCTGCCGGATAAACAACCCGGCGACCCGATGAGCGATCGGGAGAAGAACCAATTGCTCGTCCATCTTCGGCAGCTCCACGGACGCGCCGATGAAAGCGCCGAACCGAACCGCATCGTCCTGCGCCGCAAGACCATCAGTGAGATCAAGCTCCCTATCGATCGGCGTAGCGTGCGCAGCAGCAGCACAAAAACGGTGAGCGTCGAGTTCCGCAAGAAGCGCACCTATGTGAAACGTAGCGTATTCGCGGAAGCAGAGGCGCAGCGCCGAGCCGACGAGACCGCGGAACAAGAACGGTTGGCGGCCTTGGAGCTAGGCCGCGCCCGCGAGGAAGAGATCAAAACCCAGGAGCTGGAAGCGCGCCGGCGTGCCGAGGAAGCGGAGGCTCTCGCACGGGTGGACGCCGAGCCGGAACGAGTCTTAGCGCCGGTGGAGGAAACGCTCCGCGAAGCGCCGCCACGGATCCCGATCCCGACCACTGCGGAGCAGTTGGTAAAACGCCAAGCCTACACCGATAAGGTCCCGGCCAAGCGCCAAAAGGAGCCGTCAGGCGAACCGGTCATCGATCAGCGAGAACTGCATGTTGCAATCAATAGAACGACCCGCCGGAAGAAGAAACCGGGGCCTCGGCGAATGGTCGTGCCGCTCGCGCCCAAGCACGGCTTCGAGATGCCGACCGCGCCCATTGTGCGTGAGATCGCGATCCCTGAACGGGTCACCGTCGCCGAGTTGGCGCAACGGATGTCGGTCAAGGCGGCTGAGGTCATCAAAGTCATGATCAACCTCGGGACGATGGCGAGCATTAATCAAGTGCTCGATCAGGAGACGGCGGTGATAGTGGTTGGGGAGATGGGCCACAAGGCCAAGCCGCTTAAAGATGATGCGGCGGAGGCGGAACTGCTCGGAGTTTCCGATGCTATCGCGTGCGAGAAAGTGGCGCGTCCCCCCGTGGTCACGATCATGGGCCACGTCGATCACGGTAAAACCTCATTGCTCGATCACATACGCCGTGCCCGGGTTGCCGCCGGAGAGGCCGGCGGCATCACGCAGCATATCGGTGCTTATCATGTGCTCGTCCGGGAGGGTTCCATTACGTTTTTGGATACGCCGGGTCATGCGGCTTTTACGGCCATGCGGGCGCGCGGCGCTAAAGTCACCGACATCGTGGTGTTAGTGGTCGCGGCCGACGACGGGGTGAAAACGCAAACGATCGAGGCCGTGCAGCATGCGCAGGCGGCGAATGCGCCGATACTGGTCGCCGTCAATAAGATCGATAAGGCGGGCGCGGACCCCGAGCGCGTTAAGCAAGAGTTAACGGGGCACGGCATCGTACCGGAGGAGTGGGGAGGGAACGCGATTTTCGTGAACGTTTCCGCCAAGACCGGGGAAGGTATCGACCGCTTGCTGGAATCGATCCTGCTGCAGGCCGAGGTTCTCGAGCTCCTGGCGGTGCCGGCCGGACCGGCGTCGGGGGTGGTGATCGAATCCAGATTAGACAAGGGACGTGGCCCGGTCGCCACGATCTTGGTGCAACAAGGCCTGCTCAAGCGGGGCGATATTTTACTCACGGGCCAGGAATTCGGCCGCGTCCGGGCGATGTTGGATGAAAACGGGCTATCGATCGAGGAAGCCGGGCCGTCGCTGCCCGTGGAAGTCCTGGGTTTGTCGAGCGCCCCCAATGCGGGCGATGAGGCGGTGGTCGTCGCCGATGAACGCAAGGCGCGCGAAATCGCTCAGGTTAGGCAGGGTAAGACCCGGGAAGGCAAGCTCGCACGGCAACAAGCAGCCAAGCTCGATGATGTTCTGCTGCAGATGGAGGACGGAAAAACCCGTAGCCTGACTGTTTTGATCAAAGCCGACGTGCAAGGATCCGCGGAAGCCTTGGTCGATGCCTTGACTAAACTCGCCACCGACGAGGTGCGCGTCAACGTCATCGCGAACGGTGTAGGCGGGATCAGCGAGTCCGATGTCAATCTCGCCGTGGCGTCGAAGGCGATCGTGATCGGGTTCAACGTGCGCGCCGATGCCAGCGCCCGCAAGTTGGTCGAAGAAACCGGCGTGGAGCTACGTTATCACAGTATTATCTACAACGTGATCGATGAAATGAAAGCGGCATTGAGCGGAATGCTCGCACCGGAGGTCAAGGAGCAGATTATTGGCATGGCGGAAGTACGCGATGTGTTTCGATCGTCGAAGTTTGGCGCAATCGCAGGTTGTATCGTCACGACCGGCGCCGTGCGCCGGGCCAACCCTATCCGCGTGCTGAGAAATAACATCGTGGTTTACGAAGGGCAACTGGAGTCGCTACGCCGCTTTCGGGACGATGTCAACGAAGTGAAATCCGGCACCGAATGCGGAATCGGCGTTAAGGACTACAACGATGTAAAGCCGGGCGACCAGATTGAAGTATTCGAGCGCATCACGCTCGCACGCAGCATCTAGAGCGCAATGGGACAGGAATTCGACCGCAAGCTACGCCTTGCGGAGCAAATTAAACGGGAACTCGCGCCGCTCGTATCGCGGACCGCGCAAGACGCCCGTTTGGGTCTTGTGACCGTCACGGCGGTCGATCTCACGGCGGACCTGCACGACGCCAAGGTCTACGTATCCTGCCTCGGGGGCAGCGCACAGGAGGTAGTGGCCCGGCTAAAGCGCGCCGCGGGGTGTTTCCGAACTATCCTTGCTCGGCGTTTGAGCCTCCGGGCGGTCCCGCGCCTGCTCATTCGTCATGACGAGACGTTGGAGCGAGTCGAACGTCTGGCGGCGCTGCTCAAAGGGACCGATTCCGGCGGGGAGTTTCCGCGTTCGCGCTAGAATTGACGCTGAACCCGATGGCGAAGCGTCACGGCCGGCAAGGCCGAGATATCCACGGGATCTTATTGTTCGACAAGCCTCCTGGCCTTAGCTCCAACGATGCCCTGCAACGCGTAAAGCGCTTATTTCACGCCCGCAAGGTTGGACACACGGGGAGCTTGGATTTCTTGGCCACCGGCCTGTTACCGCTCTGCTTTGGCGAGGCGACCAAGCTTTCGGGGTTTCTCCTGAACGCGAATAAACGTTACCTCGCCACGGTAAAACTGGGCATCTCGACCGCCACCGGCGATGCCGAAGGCGACATCACGCGCGCGCTGACGCCGCCCGCATTCGAGCTGGAAACGCTCCACGAAGTGTTGGCATCGTTCACCGGATGCTTACAGCAGACTCCGCCCATGCATTCGGCGATCAAGCACCAAGGGCGCCGGCTGTATGAGCTTGCGCATCAAGGGATCACGGTCGCGCGCACGCCGCGTACGGTGATCATACATACGCTGCGCTTGCTGCGCTATGGCGATGACGGTCTGGACATAGCGGTTGAGTGTTCCAAGGGCACCTATATCCGAACCCTCGCGGAAGATATCGGTGAGCGGCTGGGTTGCGGCGCCCATGTGCGGGCGCTTCAACGGGTTGGAGTCGGGCCTTTCGACATCGATGCCGCGCTGGATTTCGAAACGCTGCAACGATTAGCGCAGCAAGGGATGGAGGCGCTGACGCGCTCGTTGCTCGATATTGATCGAGTTTTATTCGCTGAGCCGCATATCGCTTTGTCTCGGGACGCCGCCTACTATTTGTGCCGCGGCCAAGCGGTGGTGGTGCCGCATGCGCCGACGCACGGCCTAGTCAGGCTTTACGACCACCATATGCATTTTTTGGGTATCGGGCAGGTGCTCGAAGATGGCAGAATCGCGCCGCGGCGCTTGCTGCGGCGGTGAAAAGCGTCGCTAGGCCGAAGCTGCGTTTATGCGTGTTCCTTGTTCGGACCGCGAGCGCTCGTTACAATAACCGGTTCAAATCGTGAGTTGCATAGGATTAGGGGGCCTGATGGTACTGCCGCCGGCACTAAAAAAAGAAGTCATGGATAAATTTAAGCGCTCCCCAGGTGACACCGGATCGCCCGAGGTGCAGGTCGCGCTTATTACCCGCCGTATCGAGGATCTGGCGGAGCATTTTAAAACGCACCAATCCGACCACCACTCTCGCCAGGGCTTGCTGAGGATGGTCAACAAACGGCGTAAGTTACTGGATTATATTAAGCAATATGATATGCAGTGCTATCGAGAGTTAATCAGCGGCTTGGGATTGCGCAGATAGGCAATCGTTATCACCTTAGACCACTCCCCGCATCGATGCGGCGGTTCGCACCTACCACTTCCATTTAGTCGAGCACCAGCATGCGCCTTGTAAAAAAATCATTCCAATACGGAACCCATGTTGTTGTTCTAGAGACAGGGGAAATCGCGCGACAAGCTTCGGCGGCAGTGACAGTGAGCATGGGGGATACCGTGGTATTGGTTTCCGTGGTAGGAAACAAGGAACCGCTGCCGGGCCGGGATTTCTTCCCCTTGACCGTGGATTATCAGGAACGCACCTACGCGGCGGGCAAGATCCCCGGAGGGTTCTTCAAACGCGAGGGCCGTCCGAGCGAAAAAGAAACCCTCACGTCGAGGTTGATCGATCGGCCCTTGCGTCCGTTGTTTCCCGAGGGAATGACGAACGAGGTACAAATCATCGCCACGGTGCTATCGCTCGATCCCGAGATCGATCCGGACATCCCAGCGCTCATCGGCGCGTCGGCGGCCGTAAGTATCTCGGGGATCCCGTTTAAGGGGCCGATTGGGGCCGCGCGCGTTGGCTATCTGGACGGAAACTACGTACTCAATCCGACCTTCAGCCAAATCAAGTCGTCGCGCCTCGACCTCGTTGTGGCCGGCACCCAATCCTCGGTACTCATGGTCGAATCGGAGGCCGATCAGCTCGCCGAGGATGTCATGCTGGGCGCGGTGATGTTCGGCCACGAACAAATGCAGGTCGTGATCCGTAACCTCCGGGAATTCGTCCATGAGGTAGCCCCGCTTCCCTGGAACTGGCAACCCGCGGTACGGGACACGGCCCTGATGAGTGCGGTGGAATCACGGGTCGGGCAGACTATTCGCGAGGCGTATGCGATCACCGATAAGCTCGCGCGCCGGCAGCGGATTAATGCCCTTCGCAAGCAGGCGCAGGAGACGCTCGGCGGGCCGGCGGACGCCGCCCAGTGGGCCGAGGAGGATCTCGTGAATGCGTTCGCGGAGATCGAACAGCGGGCCGTCCGCGAGATGATCCTTGATCAACGGCGCCGTATCGATGGCCGCGCCATGGACGCGGTCCGCCCGATCACTGTCCGCGTCGGGGTATTACCGCGCACGCACGGTTCGGCGCTTTTTACACGCGGCGAAACCCAGGCCTTGGTTATCACCGCCTTAGGAACGGGGCGGGATGCGCAGATCATCGACGCCATCGAGGGGGAGCGCAAGGAAGCCTTCATGTTGCATTATAACTTTCCGCCGTATTGCGTCGGGGAGACCGGTCGGGTGGGTTCACCCAAACGGCGAGAGATTGGACACGGACGGCTGGCGAAGCGAGGGATTCAAGCCGTGATGCCGGATGCTTCCGAGTTTCCATACGTGGTTCGCGTAGTGTCGGAAATCACCGAGTCCAACGGCTCAAGCTCGATGGCTTCCGTGTGTGGAACCAGCCTGTCATTGATGGATGCCGGTGTCCCGCTCAAGGATGCGGTTGCCGGGATCGCGATGGGCCTCGTGAAGGAAGGTGAGCGGTTCGCGATATTATCCGACATCGTGGGTGATGAGGATCATCTCGGCGACATGGATTTCAAGGTTGCGGGAACGGCGCATGGCGTGACGGCGCTGCAGATGGACATCAAGATCGATGGGATCACCCGTGAAATCATGGATCTGGCGCTGCGGCAAGCCCATCAGGGCCGTTTGCATATACTTGAGCGAATGAACGCCGTGATCGCCAAACCGCGGCCGGAGATGTCGGAGTACGCGCCGAGGATTATCACCATCAAGATCGACCCGGAGAAAATCCGGGACGTCATCGGTAAGGGTGGTTCGACGATTCGTGCCATCACCGAGCAGACCGGGGCCGTCATCGACATCAGCGACGATGGCACAGTGAAAATCGCCTCCATTGATAATGCCGCGGGGCTAGAGGCGCGGCGGCGCGTTGAGCAAATCACAGCCGACGTTCAAGTGGGCATGATTTATGAGGGCCGGGTCGCCAAACTTATGGACTTCGGTGCGTTCGTTACCATCTTGCCCGGGAAAGACGGCTTAGTGCATATATCGCAGATTTCCGACGAGCGCGTCGAAAACGTGAGTGACAAGCTGCGCGAGGGCGATACCGTGCAGGTAAAAGTGCTCGAAGTCGATAAGCAAGGGCGTATACGCTTGAGCATGAAGGCGGTGAACGCCGGAGGGACGGCGAATTAAAGCGCGGCGCGGTTGTGCGTGGAACGGGGACAGAATCATTAAACTGAAGCGGTTAGGATCAACATGGTTAGCATTCGTTTGAGCCGGCACGGCACCAAGAAAAGGCCTTTCTACCACATCGTAGTCACCGACAGCCGCAACCAGCGCGACGGGCGTTACCTTGAGCGCGTCGGTTTCTTCGATCCGCTCGCGGCCTTGAGTGACAGCAGCCTGCGTATCGATAAAGAACGCGCCGGCTATTGGATTTCCAAGGGCGCCAAAGTTTCCGAGCGCGTCGCCACTTTGATGAAGCACGGTTCCGCTGCGTAGGGGTTCCCATCGCCGCGGAGCCGTGGCAGGGGATGTTGACGGTTTCGTCGTCGTAGGCCGTTTCGTGGGGATCCATGGCCTGCGAGGCGATGTTAAAGTATTATCGTACACGCATCCGCGGGAAGGCATTTTGCGGTACGCGCCCTGGTATGGGTGCTTCGAGGGCGAATGGCGCGAAATAGCGCCTGAAAGCGCAACCGTCAAGGGTAAAGGATTGGTAGCGCGATTCGCGCATCATTCGACCCCTGAAGACGGGCAGCCGCTCATGGGGGTCCCCATCGCGGTGCGCCGCAGCCAGTTTCCGGTACTGCCTCTTGGGGAGCATTATTGGCACGATCTCATCGGCCTCGACGCGGTCGCGGAGGATGGGGCGCCCCTCGGTCGGGTCGTGGATGTCATCGCGACCAGCGCCAACGATGTACTT
>JALZJW010000033.1 GCA_030859565.1 Pseudomonadota bacterium | reverse complement strand
GCCCACCATCGACCCGTCGGGGCTCTTTCTTAGCTACCTCACCGGGCAATTCTTGTTCGAGACGGCGATCTCCGCGTCCCGGCAAAAAGGCCTCGGGCGGGTGCTGGCGGAGCCTACCTTGACGACAATCACCGGCCAGGAAGCCGAGTTTCTCTCCGGCGGCGAGTTCCCGATCCCGGTCCCTGGAAGCGCCGAGCAAGGCACCACGATCGAGTTCAAGGAATTCGGCGTCGGCGTGAAGTTTCTGCCGGTCGTGCTTGATTCGGGCCGCATCAGCCTCAAGATCAACGTCGCGGTTAGCGAGTTGGCGACAGCCAATCCGGTGCTCTTGCAAGGGGTAGACACATCGAACGTCTTCGTGATCCCGTCCCTCAGCAAACGCAGCGCCACCAGCGCGATCGAGCTTGCCGACGGCCAGACCATGGGCATAGCAGGGCTTATCAATGACACCACCCGCGAGTTCGTGGACAAGTTCCCCGGATTGGGGGATGTTCCCGTTATAGGCGCGCTGTTCCGCAGCCAGGAGTTTCGGCAAGGGCAGACTGAGTTGGTCATTTTCGTCACGCCGCATTTGGCGCGTCCCATTTCGCCGCAACAGGTGCAACTGCCCACGGACAGCTTCGTGCCGCCCGATGACGTGGAGTTTTATCTCATGGGCCGGATGGAAGCGCGAAAACTGCCGGGCGCCGCCGTACCGGAACCGGGCGCTAATCAAGATCAGCAAATGGCACCGGAAGCTTCCAAGTTCGGACATGATCTGTGAGGACAATGCCATGTTAACGATCAAGAGAACTCTGTGGTGGGCCATTGCCCAGGTGATGCTGTCCGCTTGTACCTCCACGGACGCCGTGCGCGTGGAGGAGGACTTCGGTAATTCGGTGCGGAACATGATCCAAGCTCAGACCTATAATTCCGACGCGGCGCGTAATCCGCCCAGCGAACCCCCGACGGTGCTGGACGGACAGAAGGGAAGCAAGGTCTTGGACACGTACCGCGGTGATGTTTCCGATCCTCAAAAGACGGAGCAGCCGATTCAGTTGGATATCATTCGTTAGGAAAGGATCCATAAAAGGGCCTTAAGTTTTGTAGGGTGGGTTAGCGACAGCGTAACCCGCCGTTTTGCAGTTTTTGGTTGGTGGGTTACGGCGCTCGCGCCTAACCCACCCTACATGAAGGAAACTTGGATTCAAGGAGTAGGGACGGACATGGACAAGGATATGAAAAGGAGTTTGAGGCAAGGAATGCGTTCGCCACGGCGGCAGCGAGGTGCGGTAGTCGTGCTGGTCGCCGCCGGCCTCATCGCCATCATCGCCATGGCTGGTCTCGCCTTGGACTTAGGCGACTCTTACCTTAGCAAGACGCGCTTGCAGAACGCGCTGGATGCCGCTGCCCTGAGCGGCGCTAAGACGCTGACGGAAGGCGGCAGCACCGCGGAAGCGGAAACGGACGCCATCGCCACCTTTAATCTAGATCCGCGGATGGCTGACGCCGCGCTCACGCTCGTAATCGAGTTCTCGGACTCCCTGGTGCCTGGCTTTCCGAGCGCGACAGATCCGGATGCCAAATACGTCCGGGCGAGCGTCGCGAGTTATCCGCGCGAGGTTTGGTTCGCGGCCGTGCTCAACATGACCAGCCGGGCCGTGGCGGGCAGCGCGGTCGCGGGACCCATACCCGTTGGCGGCTGTACCGATCCCATCTTGCCCGTCACCATATGCGCGAAGGATCCCGAAGGCGAATGCAATGATGACACGTGCTTCGGCTACCCGGTAGGCGCGGAGGACGAGCTGTGTCTCAAGACCGGATCGCCGGGACAAGGCGGCTCGGGAAGTGGTGGCTCGTGTGATCCCTTCCAAGTGGGGACCGGAAACTTCCAGCTTCTGGATCTCGGATGCCCGCAAGGAGGCGGTGGCGGGGGCGCTTGCGTGCGCAAGAATTTGGCAGGCGGGTACAGCCAATGTGTGGCGGCCGGCGATAATGAGACCGTCGAATCCGAACCCGGCAACAAGGCCGGTCCAACCGTCCAAGGTATCAACACACGGTTCGGGGAGTACCAAGGCGCCGGTCTTAACGCGACCGATTACCCGCCGGATGTTGTCACCCACAGTGATCCGGCCTTTTGGTACTCCTCTCCCGCAAGCAACGCCTACAAAGACTGGCTTGCCGATGCGTCGAAGCACGATTATCCCGAAGACGGAATCCCGCCCGGCAGGAAAAAGCGCCGCGTCGTCGCCGTGCCGATAGGCGAGTGCGTGGAGGGCGAAACGGGGGTCACGAACGTCACGGTGAAAAAAATCGCCTGTTTCTACTTGACCAAACCTTCCAAACAAGGCGGTCCGGGTGGCGGAAACGCGGAAATTTACGGGCAACTCATCAAAGCGTCGGAATGTCCGGTCAACGGAACGGCGGTTGATGATGACGATGAAGAGGATGATCTGCCAACGAAGATCGTGCTCTTCAAGGATCCGGACGCCCGAGCCAGTTGATAGAGACAAAGACACGGGAGTAATAACATGGATAGTCGATCACATGCGAAAGGGCCATTACGGCAGCGCGGCATCGCGACCGTCGAGTTCGCCATCGTAGCGCCCTTGCTGTTGCTGCTAATGCTAGCAACCGCCGAGCTAGGCCGCGCGTTCTATACCTACAACACGCTGACGAAAGCCGTGCGGGACGGAGCGCGTTATGCCTCTATCGCCGCGCTAAACGGTGCTAAAGTCATCGATCTCGACCCGATACGAACCGATACGCAGAATGTCGTCGTGTACGGAAACCCGGACCCGCTGCCAAGCGAACAGCCGGTGCTGCAAGGACTTAGCACCGACTACGTGAAGGTGGAGAAGGTGGACGCCCCGGACGCCGTACATGTGCACGTCAGCGCGGAGTTTCTGTACGAGCCCATGTTCGCGGCCGGCTTTTCCACCTTCGATCCCGTGAGATTCACCATGTCCGCGTCGGTGACCATGAGGGCTTTATGATGAAACGGCAAAATGGAATTTATACGGTTGAGTTCGCGATCATCGGCGTGGTGTTCTTCCTGGTGCTTTTCGGCGTGATTGAAATCGCGCGCGCCTTATTCGTCTGGAACACGATTGGTGAGGTGACCCGGCGCGGTGCGCGGGTCGCGGCCGTGTGTCCGGTGGACGACAGCGCCATCAAGGAAATCGCAGTCTTCAACGGGTCGAACGGCGACGGCCGGAGCCCAGTGCTCAACGGGCTGATGACTAGCCACGTAATCGTCACGTATCCGCCCGCCGATTTAGTGGCTACAGACGGTTACGTGCGGGTAGAGGTTTCAAATTATACACACCAGTTGATCATCCCCTTCTTGCCCGCGAGCGTCACCAATCTCACGGTGCCCGCGTTCAGCACCACACTGCCCGCCGAGAGTCTCGGACGTAACCCCGATACGGGCGTGTATGAGTGCATCGCGACATAAGGTTTCTTAACACGTACAAGGACGGATTCGATCATGAAACATACAGTATTAATCGTAGGGCGATCCGAGGCACACCTCCATGGCCTCGAAACGATGTTGCAAGGCGATCCGCGCCTCGAGGTCAAAACCCGGTTCGTCGTCAACGGCCACATGGACCCGCTGCATAGCGTTCAAACGACGCCCAACGTGCTTATCCTCGATCTCAGCCAATTCTGGGAAGATGAGCTCAAGGCGCTGATCGCGCGTCCGGTGCACGAGCGAGTCCAGTTGATCATCATCGGGCCGGAAGGCAACACCCAGATGATCCGCATGGCGATGCAGGCGGGCGCGCGGGACTTCTTCGCCCATCCGGTGCCGCGCGCGGAACTGCTGGCTTCGGTCCACCGCATCGTCGAGGAATCCACGGCCAAGACCTCCGGCAAGGAGGCACGGTTGACGGCGGTGATCAACGCCAAGGGCGGGTCCGGCGCGTCCTTCATGGCCTGTAACCTCGCCCACTGCATGGCGGCCCAGCAGAAATTGCGCGTCGCCTTGATCGATCTGGATCTGCAATTCGGGACCCTACCGTTGTATCTGGATTTAACCCCGCGCGATAGCTTGCTCGACGCCTTGGCGCACGCGGATCAGATCGATAGCGTGGCGCTCGACGGACACATGCTCAAACACAAGAGCGGTCTGCGCTTGCTGCCGTCGATGAGCGAAGCGCTGGCGCTGCCTTGGGAGGTCCCGGAGCAGAGCCTGCAGCAGGTGCTGACCCAAGCGCTGCGGGATCATGACCATGTGGTCGTGGACCTGCCGCGTCAAATCGATCCCCTGACCAGCCGCGTCATGGAACGCGCCGATCACGTCCTGGTCGTGACCCAGCAGAGCATCACCCATGTGCGCGACGCCAAGCGCATGGTGAAGCTCATCACGCGCGAGCTCGCGCTGCCGGCCGACCGGGTCCAGATCGTGGTCAACCGCTACGACAAGAAGAACGCGGTGTCGCTCGAAGATATCACGGCCTCGACCAAACCGGGGGCCGTTTACCTGGTCCCTAATGATTACGCGAATGTCTCCGAAGCGATCAACATCGGCGTCCCGCTCTACGAGTCGGCGCGCACCGCGGCCATTACCAAGTCCTTTGTCGATATCGCGAAAAGGCTTGCCGGCGCCGAAGAAGCCCCATCGAAGGGCCGGTTCCAAAACCTCTTCGCACAAATTCTCGCTAGATAAGGAAGTATCTTATGGAAGCCTTTAAACGATTCTCGCAAAATTCTCAGGCGCGCAACGGAATAAACGCGGAAAGCCCCGCGTCCAGCGACGGCGCGGCCGCAACCGACGATCGCAACCATCTGCAGGAGCAGGAGTGGAAGCACCGCATCCACGAGCGCCTGCTTGAAGTCGTCGATCTCACATTGATCACGACGATCGAGGAAAAGCAGGCCAGAGCCGAGTTGCGCGAGGTGACGAAGCGGCTCATGAACGAGGAGTCCGTGCCTCTCAATGCACTCGCGCGCCAGCGCATCGTCAAGCAGATCGAGGACGAGGTCCTCGGATTGGGGCCTCTCGAGCCCTTGCTCGCCGATCCGGCCGTGACCGATGTCTTGGTCAACCGGTTTGATTCGATTTATATCGAGCGCGGCGGCAAGCTTGAAAAGGCCAGCGCCAACTTCCGCGACAACCGGCATGTGCTCAACATCATCGACCGCATCGTGTCGCGCGTCGGGCGCCGCATCGATGAGTCCTCCCCGATGGTCGACGCACGGTTGCAGGACGGATCGCGGGTGAACGCCATCGTCCCGCCGCTCGCGCTCGAAGGGCCCGTGGTATCCATACGCCGCTTTCCCAAGGACCGGCTGCGCGCCGAGGACCTGGTCGGGAAAGGCAGCATCAGTCCCGAAATGATGCGGGTGCTGCAGGCCATCGTGGAATCCAAGCTCAATGTCCTGGTCTCGGGCGGGACCGGCACCGGAAAGACCACGATGTTGAACGTGCTGTCCGGCTTTATCCCCGCGAACGAGCGCATTATCACCATCGAGGACTCGGCCGAGCTGCAGCTTCAGCAGCCGCATGTGGTCAGGCTAGAAACCCGTCCCCAAAATATCGAAGGCAAGGGCGAGGTGACGCAGCGGGATCTGGTCCGTAACAGCCTGCGCATGCGTCCGGACCGGATCGTGGTGGGCGAGGTGCGCTCGGGAGAGGCGCTCGACATGTTGCAGGCGATGAATACCGGGCACGACGGATCGCTATCGACAATTCACGCCAACACCCCGCGGGATGCGCTCTCGCGCCTGGAAACGATGATAATGATGGCGGGCTTGCAGTTGCCGGTGCGGGCCATGCGTGCGCAGATAGCTTCGGCCATCCATGTCGTGGTGCAGCTCGAGCGGATGGAAGACGGCAAGCGCCGCATGATCAGCATTCAAGAGATCCAGGGGATGGAGGGCGACATCGTCACCATGTCCGAGATCTTCCGCTTCCAGCGCATGGGTATGGATAAGGACGGCAATGTGAAGGGCGAGTTTCAGGCGACGGGCTTGGTGCCCAAGTTCCATGAACACCTGCGGCAGCGGGGCATGGAACTGGATCTGGCCATGTTCAGACCCGGCAATCCCGGTCAACGGCGTGCCTAAGGAGTAGCGAACATGCTGACGGAATATTCGGATTATGCGGTATTGCTACTGATGGTCTTCCTGGCCGTGGTGTTTCTGGCTGGGGCCGTGATTATTCCCACTTTCGGGACCGACGCGAAGATAGCGCGCAAGCTCCGGGCGCGCGTGCGGGACGTCATCGATAGGATGGACCCTGCATCAACGTCTTTGTTGCGCGAGCAATACCTGCGCGAGCTGCCGCCGTTCGCAAGAGCCATGGAGCAACTCCCGGGCATGGAGCGCCTGTCGATGCTCATCGAGCAGTCGGGGCGCACGACTCCCGCTTACAAGGTGATTTTAACAGGCGCCGGCATCGCGGTGCTGGCGGCCATCGCAGTAGGGACACTGACCCACCTGCCGCTGGCCGGCCTCCTGGCGGGAGGCATCGGGTTCTTCCTGCCGATTATGAAAATTCGCCACGAAAGGAACACGCGCATCGTGCGCTTCGAAGAACAACTTCCCGACGCGCTCAGCATCATGGGCCGGTCGTTGAAGGCAGGGATCCCTTTCGTGGACGCGATGCGATTCGTGGCCGAGGAGACCGCCGATCCCATGGCAGGCGAGTTTCGCCGCACATTCTCCGACATCAATTACGGAATGAACATACAAACGGCCTACTTAGGCATGCTGCAACGCATGCCGAGCATGAGCCTGATGGCGGTCGTGACCGCCGTGATGATCCAGCGCGACACCGGCGGAAATCTCGCCGAGATCCTCGACAAAATCGCGGCGGTGGTGCGCGGCCGGTTCAAGTTGCAGCGCCGTGTGCGCACGCTGTCCGCCGAAGGGCGCATGTCGGCGTGGATCCTGATCCTGGTCCCCTTCGTGCTGGCAGGCGCGCTGTTCATCATCCAGCCGGACTACTTACCCAATCTAACGAAAGACGCGACCGGGCGAATGCTCGCCTTGGTTGCCTTCATCAATTCCTTGATTGGCGTGCAGTGGATACGGCGGGTCATACGGATCCAGGTATAAGGAGGATTTTTCATGGAATACCTCGTACAATTCTTCTCGATGTGGAGCAGTGACCCGAATCAGGCGCAATGGTGGTTTGCCGGGACAATCGGTCTTGCCGCCGGCCTGCTCGGGCTAAGCATTCTCATCGTGGTGGGCGGGTTTTTCGATCCGTTCCGCCGCCGCCTGCAGGCGGTGTCGGGCGCCGCGGGCGGCCGGCTGTCCTCGTCGGTGGACTTCGGGGACGCTTTCAAGCCCCTGACTCCTTACATCATGCCGAAAGACGAAGCCGAGCGGACCAGCATGCGGGCTCGGCTTGTCCATGCGGGCTTCCGGGCCGAGAACGCGGTCATTACCTTCTACGCGATGAAGCTGATTTTAACCATTGCGTTCGGGGGTATTGTCGTGATCGCCGCGCCGTTTTTCCCCGGCTTCAGCACCATGCAAGTCATTGGCGCGGCCATGTTCGCAAGCGCCGTCGGGATGTTTCTGCCTAATATCTACGTCTCCCGGCGCACCGCGAAGCGGCAGCGTTCCTTGATTAACGGATTCCCGGACGCGCTCGACCTGCTGGTCACCTGCACCGAGGCCGGTCTCGGGCTCAACGCGGCCTTGCAACGGGTCGGCGACGAGCTGAGCGTGAGTCACCCGGCGCTCGCGGAAGAGCTGGCGCTCGTAAACGCGGAGATCCGCGCGGGCGTCGAGCGGACCGATGCCTTGAAAGGCCTGGCGCACCGCACCGGCCTCGACGATATCCGCGGTCTCGTCTCCTTGCTCTGCCAGAGCATGCGCTTCGGAACCAGCATCGCGGATACCCTGCGGATATACTCCGAGGAGTTCCGCGACAAACGCATGCAGCGGGCGGAGGAACAAGCGGCGAAGATCGGGACCAAGATGATTTTCCCGCTCGTGTTTTGTCTCTGGCCTTCGTTTTTCATCGTCGCGGTAGCGCCGGCGGTACTGGCCGCGATGAGGGTGTTACAGCCGATGCATTAATCGGCGGCAAGGGGAGGGATCCCGTACTGCGTTTTTTTACAATGCTGACGGGTAAACGTTTATGGCACACAAACTGGAAAAGATACCAGCCAGGGCGCTGTTGGTCGTAATTGCCTTGGCGAGTGGAGGCTGCGCGACATTGTTCTCGCAGGCGCCTTCTGAAAGCGGCGCCGAAGTGGACGCCAAGAAGGCAGAGCTTGCGATGCTCCGGGGCGATCAGGCCTTACGGCGCGGAAACGTTGACCAAGGGCTGCTCGAATACGTGCGGACCCTGCGGTGGGACCCGGACAAATTTGAAGCCCACTACATGATCGGAAACATCCATAGTTATAAAGGAAACCCCGCATTGGCTGAGAAAGCCTACCGCCGGGTCCTGGAGCTTTCCGAAGGGCATGCCGGGGCCGCGGAAGGACTCGGGCTGGCCCTGCTACGCCAGAAAAAATATGACGAGGCCGGGGCTTCCTTGAAAAAGGCGGTAGCGGCCGACGCGAAGCGGTGGCGCGCTCACAACGGCCTCGGCGTGATCTCCGACATGCGCCGCGACTATGCCGCCGCCGAGACGCATTATCTCGCCGCGCTTGACGTGCAGCCGGGACTGCCGATGCTGTTCACTAACCTCGGGTATTCAAAATACGCCGCCGGGGACTGGAGCACGGCGCAGTTTTATTTCGAGCGCGCGCTCACACAGGACCCAAAGCATCAGAAGGCCTGGTCGAATCTGGGGCTATTGTTCGTTCGGCGGGGGCAGTTCGGAAAAGCGATGGACGCCTTCACGGAAATCATGCCCGAGGCCCAAGCCTCGAACAATGTCGGGTACCTGTGCATGATGGAAGGCAAGTACCAGCTCGCCGAGCAATACTTCGTGGAAGCGATTAGACAATCCCCCTCGTACAACGAGGCGGCGTACAGGAACCTGGAAAAGGCGCGTGTGTTGGCTGAGACCAACGCGGGGCCCGAGACGGCTGGACCGTTGGAATGTAAGTAGATCCGATCCTTAAGATTCAGGAATGTAATTTTGCGAGGGATAACGCTATGGATATGACAAATGTTTTTGTGGCAATGAGGATGTTGCTCGTGAACATTTCCCGCGGCGGTTTTATTGGGTCTGTTCGCATTCACCCACTACGCCCGGTATCAGGAGGTCGGTAAGTTCTACTTGTTGCTGATGGTAGTCGCCGAGAGTTGGCTGGCGTTGATGTTTCTCATCAGAAAGGATCAAATGAGCAGCTCCACGAGCCCGCTCGAATGGGCCGTTGCCGCCGGAGGATCGTTTGTGCCTTTACTGATGCGGCCTTCGATGCAAGGCCTGTTGCCCGACCTCGGAAGCATCGTGGTGGCCCTCGGGGTCTGCATTCAGATCGCGGGCGCGTTGTCCTTGAATAGAAGCTTTGGGATCGTGCCGGCAAACCGGGGCGTGAAAACGAGCGGCATCTATCGCGTGATACGCCATCCGCTGTACGCGAGCTATTTACTTACCTTCGGCGGGTATTTCCTGGCCAACACGTCGTTGTACAACTTTTGGACATTCGTTGCTTGGCTGGTCTTCATGCTCTTACGTATATTGTCCGAAGAGCGGCACCTTCTTCGGGACGCGGGATATCAACTTTACACCAGTTCTGTACGTTGGAGACTCGTACCTTACATCTTTTAGTCCACGGTGACCTACATGCCCCCCGGTCGCTTCGTGCGTCACAGAAACACGCCGCATAACACAGCCCGTCATTCCGGCCAAGTCCGCGCAGCGGACGCGAGCCGGAATCCATGCGGAGCATAGGCCGGCGCTGGATTCTCGCTTCCGCGGGAATGACAAAAATTTTTGACACCCGCCTTAAGTAGTGCCATTCCCCTATTTGCCAGTATTTCCGTCACTCGTCATTCAGTCATACGTATAGTCGCCAAACGAGCGTACAAAGGTATAGTTGAAGGGTGTCACAATGAAAGCGTCCGCCGCTTTTGCGAAAGCATCATGCTGAGGAGCGATGCTTGCCAAAGCAGTCAAGGGGCTCGTCCCCACAAAAAATGCCGTTCCAACAATAGTTCCAATCAGTCCAAGTGGCCGCAGTATCAATGTCTCAACAGCGACATCTTGCGCGTCGTAATTCGATGCGCGCGGATTCCCGGCGTAGCTTAGACTTGCAGATAGCAACAGGACAGACAGAATTGCGTGCCTCAAGAGTTTCATCTGTACTCCTTGCGCGGTAAGTGCGTCAAAAAGGCCGAACGGCTGCTCGGTTGACGCATTGTATAGTAGAAAATCTAAATACGGTCAAGCATTCGTTTTCCACGGCACCTCCAAATTCTGTAGCGCTTACTCCTGAGCAGGCGCTGGCGCCGCGGTAGGAAATGACGCGCCCATCGCACCTGGTCGGGTAGTTGGCACATAATGATGGTCGAGGATGCGCGCCGGACCACGTCCTTATCGATCTCAACGCCGAACGTGTGAGCGATATGCTCAGCGATCTTGCGCCAACCCATTCTCGGATTGCGCTGTTTCATGGCCACGGCGGCAATGATGTCGGGGGAAGGACCTTTATCCTCGCGAAGAACACGGCGATCCGCTGGCAGGGCTCTTGGCTAGGCTGGCTTGCATTCCGAGTAATAGGGATACTGCTTAAGCAGCCCGGTTTATGAGACGGGCTTTTTAAACTACGATAACCGGGTGGCAGCGACTGTAACCGCTTTAACAGGCTACCAGCCAGCGCCGCGCAACTGCAAAGCATTGCCAGCGAAGGTGGCAGCGACTGTAACCGCTTTAACAGGCTACCAGCGCCCCCCGCCCAGATCGTAGATGGCGTCCATCACCATCCCGGTGCCTATCGCTATCATCAGAATATCCGAGGCAACCCGTACAAAGCGATAACCCGGAGGAGGATAGCCGACATTCATAACGACAGTTGGAGGCAAGTCATAAAAAACAACATCTCGCGGCAACGGTCTGCCTATACCCCATTTTTTCGCCTGGCCGGGCGGCATGCAGCCGTTATGTTTCTTGGCTAGACCCGGAGGGCAGTGGCCGCTACGGTATTGATCGTGATAATAATCGTGAATGACCGTCCGGTGCCGGTCTATGAAAAACCTGCGGTCTCTATCATGATATTGCCTGTCCCCGTAATTTCTGTTTCCGTAATCTACTTCCCGATGGTCCCTGTTCCCGTAATCCCCGCCTCGGCGGTCTCTGTCCCGGTAATCCGCTTCCGGGTGGTCCCTGCGGTCGTAATCTTTTCTGTCTTCGGTCCGGTAATCATGTCGTTCGTGCTGCTCGCGATTATCCCGCTTGCCGCCCCCTGCCCATGACGGTTTATCCGCCATGGCCGGGCTTGCGGCCAGGAGGGCGGCAATGATTAAAGTCAATGGGTATCTTTTTTGAAAATCCGGTCTAGCCATGATTTTTATCCTCGCTAATGATATGAAACATTGCGCTTACACTATGGTGTAAATAGCGGATCGAAACTGTACCACTGAAGCGGGGTTGTTAATCGCGAAGATCGCGGGATAAAAATGTACCAATGCGAATGCCGTACCCTTGGGGTGCGCACTATTAAAGAGGAAAGCGGAAAGGATGTATTCGGTGGGACCTGTACGCGAAAATACGAAGGTTAGTGATGGTAGAAGGTGGAGAGAGCGGGAAGTCGCTCGGGTCTTCGGTATCCACCGCAACACCGTGCGCAAGATGTTACGACTCTCCGTGCGGCCTGGCTACCGGCGCAACGTCCCTGCAGTCTCGCCCAAGCTGGATCCTACACGGGGATTATAGATGAGATATTAGAAGCCGATCGCCATGTCCATAAGAAACAACGTGTGTGTCGCGAATTCCTAATTCTAGGCGTGTCGCTATGCTCGTGATGCATTTCGGCCGTCCTGTCCCCGCGTTACCGTAGCTCGGCAGTCAATGCACTTACGAGCATGGCAGGTCCTTAGCTAATGCCGTGCGCGAGCGCTCGTCGCATTTTCTCCAGAATCATGTTTGGATAATTAGCCTCTGAGTCGGCGCCATTTCTCCTAGCCTACTCAGGGTGCCAATATGCGCCAGTGTTAACCGCAATTACCACACCGTTTTCGGCACATTTTTGGCACACTCACTGTGCCAATAGGGTGGTTATTTGTGGTTTTCACCGGTTCCTTGTGGGCGCTATAACTATAGCATATGTATACGCTTTATTGGCGCGCCCTAGAGGATTCGAACCTCTGACCTTTGGCTCCGGAGGCCAATGCTCTATCCAACTGAGCTAAGGGCGCGGGTATGGGTTACGCGTAGCGATAAGACACCATGCGACGCGCGCGGAATTATCGCGAACAACTCATTGCCTTATCGTCTACGTATGGGGTTTCGCCTTTTAATGACTCGATTAAAACTATACCATTATTTCCTTAGCAACATCACAGCAGGACACAATCAATGACCGGCGATGAAGACGCGAATTTCATAAAAACGCTTATCGGCGTGCTCGGTGCGTTGGTCGTATTCTCAGTCGTCCTTATGTACTTTGCTAATGCTATCGGCGGCGACGAGCCTACCGAGGAAGACAAACAGGCGATCGCCGACCGTATCGCCCCAGTCGGGCAGGTCGAGGTCGCCCCCGCGACCGAGTCCGTGGCCGCGAACGCAGCCTCCGAACAAGTGCCTTCGGCGCAACCGGTGGAGAGTGGGCAAGCCCCGGCGCTTGCCGAGAAGGCTCCTGCGTCCCGTGCGGAAAGCACCTCCCCCGACGACAAGGGTAAGGCAGTCTATGACGATTCCTGCTTCGCGTGTCATACCAGCGGGCTCGCGGGCGCGCCAAAGCTCGGTGATAAGGCGGCCTGGGAACCACGCATTGCGCAAGGCATGGAGACCTTGGTCGCGCGCGCTATTGAAGGATTCCAAGGCCAGGGCGGAATGATGCCGCCAAAAGGCGGGCGCGACGACCTGGCGGACGCGGACGTTAAGGCGGCCGTGGTGTATATGGTGGACCAAAGCCGATAGCGTTATACCGGGCGTAATCCGGCATAGGAAGCCACGAGCCACTTCGCGCCGGCCTGAGCAAAATTGACCTGTACGCGGGAATACTGGCCCTCACCTTCGATCCGCAGGACGATGCCTTCGCCAAACTTGGCGTGCACTACCCTCTGGCCAAGTCGAAACGCCGCATCGTACTCAGAGCGTTGAACCCGCGGGGGCATGGTCACGGTCCCTAAACGCACCTCGGCGATCAGTTCCGCAGGCATTTCCGCAATAAATCGCGACGGTTGCGGCCGGCGTTCCGTTCCCTGTAGGCGGCGGGTTTCCGCATGGGTAATGATGAGTTTTTCTTTGGCGCGCGTCAGCCCCACATAGCAGAGGCGCCGCTCTTCTTCGAGTTGGGTAGCATCATCGCTACAGCGTTGGTGCGGAAACAGACCTTCTTCTAAACCCACCAGAAACACGTTGCGAAACTCCAAGCCTTTGGCGGAGTGCAGGGTCATCAGTTGCACGCTGTCCTCGTAGTCGTTGGCCTGCCCCTCGCCGGCTTCCAGGGCCGCAATCGCGAGAAACTCCGTCAATGCGTCCGCGCCCTCCTCCAAGACTGCGATATAGTCGCCCGCCGCCCGCACAAGCTCTTCAAGATTCTCCAACCGATCAATTTCGCCCGCGGTCTTTTCCTTGCGGTAATGATCCTCGAGACCGGTTTCGGTGATGACTGTTTTAACCAGGGTGCCGAGAGGCGTACCCATCGCGCCGACTGACAAGTTCTCAATTAAACTTAAAAAGCGGTTTACCGCGGCGGCGCCACGGGTCCCGAGAGCCCCGTCCCCGATCGCCGCTTGAGCCGCCCGCCAAAGGGGCGTCCCGGCGCGCTTGGCGGTACCCCGGATAATATCCAGGCTGCGTTGGCCGATGCCTCGATTGGGCGTGTTCACCACCCGTTCAAAAGCGGCGTCGTCCTCGCGCCAGGCGATCAAGCGCAGGTAGGCGAGCACATCCTTGATCTCCGCGCGCTCGTAGAACCGGAACCCCCCATAGACACGATACGGGATCCCGCGTTGCCGCAAGGCCTCTTCGAAGACCCGGGACTGGGCGCTGGTACGATAGAGGATCGCGTGATCGTCATAACGACGGCCATGTTCCTGCCATCCCTTGATGCGTTCAACGCAATAGCGCGCTTCCTCTTGCTCATTGAACGCAGTGAACAGGATGATGGGCGCGCCGGCGGCGCCATCGGTCCAAAGCTCCTTGCCGAGCCGGGACGAGTTATTCGCGATCACCGCGTTGGCGGCCTGCAGTATCGTCGCGGTCGAGCGGTAGTTTTGTTCCAAGCGCACCAGGCGCACGGACTCGAAATCCTTCTGAAACTTTTGCATATGCTCGACGCGCGCGCCGCGCCAGCCATAAATCGATTGATCATCGTCGCCGACGACGAAAAGCTTCCCGCTCGTTCCGGTCAGTTGACGCAGCCACGCGTACTGGATGGCGTTAGTATCTTGAAACTCATCCACGAGCACTTGCGGGAAGCGCTGCCGATAATGCGCGAGGACTTCGGGGTGGTGACGCCACAGCTCATGAGCCCGAAGCAGAAGCTCCCCAAAATCCACCAGGCCCGACCCCGCGCAGCGTTCCTCATACGCACGGTAGATCTTGATGAGGGTCTGAGCGTGCGGGTCCGCCACGCCATCGAGATGTTGCGCGCGCAGCCCCTCCTCCTTGCGCGCATTGATAAACCACTGCGCTTCGCGCGGGGCCCAAAGCGCTTCGTCCAGTTCGAGGTGACGGATCGCGCGCCGGATAAGCCGCAACTGATCGTCGCCGTCGATGATCTGGAAGTTCTGGGGTAAACCCGTCTCTTGCCAATGACGCCGCAGCAATCGGTGCGCGATCCCATGGAAGGTCCCAACCCAAATCGTGCGCGGAGGCGATGCCATGAGGGCCTCGATGCGGCCTCGCATTTCCGCGGCTGCCTTGTTGGTGAAGGTGACCGCCAAGATCCCGTGCGGCGAAGCCTGCCGCGTTTCGATGAGCCACGCGACTCGGTGGGCCAGAACCCGTGTCTTACCACTGCCGGCACCCGCGAGAACCAAGGTATTGGCGGACTCCGCCGTCACCGCATCGCGTTGCGCGGTGTTGAGAGGATCGATAATACGCGAGACATCCACGAGGCGGATTGTATCTGATCGACCGCGCGTCCGGGCCAGAAAAAGCGATAGGAAAAGAAGACTTCTGGCCGCGGCACCGGGTGGAGAGGCTAAAGGGCCTTCGTGCGGCGGGCCGGGGTGGGATGCACCCAAGCCCTAACCGAAATTGATCTTGGCCTCAAGATTAGTACGCGAGTCCGCGTTGTTCAAGGCCTCTTCCAATTCGATGCGTTCTTCCTTAAAGAGGTTGTATAACGCCATGTCAAAGGTCTGCATACCTTTGACGCCGCTACCCTCCATGGCTTCCTTGATCTTCTCGAGCTGTCCTTTGAGGACCAAATCAGCGATATGCGGCGTATTGACCAATATCTCCACCGCCGCACAGCGTTTGGCGTCGATACCTTGCACCAGGCGTTGCGAGATAATGGCCCGAACGTTAATAGCGAGATCCATGAACAACTGTTCACGTGCTTCGAGGGGAAATAGATTGATCACGCGTTCCAGGGCTTGATTCGCGTTGTTGGCGTGCAGTGTCGATAAACACAGATGGCCCGTGTTGCAAAGCTCGATTGCGGCTTCCATCGTCTCCCGATCCCGGACCTCGCCGATCAGAATCACATCCGGCGCTTCCCGCAACGCACTCCTCAGCGCATGCCGGTACGATTTAGTATCGATCCCGATTTCGCGCTGGTTAACGATGGATTTAACATTAGGATGAGAGAACTCGACGGGATCTTCGATGGTTAGAATGTGACTGCTTGAATCGTGATTCCTATGCCCGACCATGGCGGCGAGCGTTGTCGATTTTCCTGATCCCGTCGCACCCACCATAAGAATAAGGCCTCGCTTGTACATGACGAGAGGCTTGAGGATCTGCGGCAAGGCTAATTCGTCGATCGTGGGAATCATGGTGGGAATACGCCGCAACACCATGGCGATCTCCCCTCGCTGCCGGAACACATTGACACGAAAACGCGCCGATCTGTCCGCTAACGCGATGGCGAAATCACACTCCCAATTCGCTTCGAACATCTCGACCTGATGCGGTTTCATGATCCCGTAGGCGGCCGCTTTCGTCATCTCGGTCGTCAACAAGGTCTTACCGACGGAACTCAGGTTCCCTTCGATATTAATCTTGACCGGCGCCCCGGAGGTGAAATGCAAATCGCTACCTTGCTTCTCGACCAAGAGCTTAAGGTACGGTGTGATGTCCATGGAACCTGGCCCGTTATTGAAAATTCGGATCGGAGATCAGTGCTCGCTCTGCTCGGGGTATTGGCTGCCGGCCTTAGCGAATCATCCCACTGCGCTCGTCGTCGTTGACCAGATTCAAGTGTTCCAATCCGACGGTCATGTCTCCTGATTTTGCCGCCTTACCCTCCAGTTTGATGCGGAGCCGCAGCTCATTCATGGAATCGGCGTTACGCAAGGCCTCGCCATAGGTGATAAGGTCTTCCTCGTGCAGATCGAACAGAGCCTGGTCGAAGGTCTTCATTCCGATCTCATTCGAGCGCTGCATGATACCCTTGATCTCGTGCACATACCCCTTGCGGACCATGTCGGAGATCAGCGGTGAATTAAGGAGGATTTCAATCGCGGCCACCCTCCCGTCGCCGTTCTTTTTGCGCACAAGGCGCTGGGAAATTACCCCTTTTAAGTTTAACGAGAGGTCCATCAGGAGCTGCGGACGCCGCTCTTCCGGGAAGAAGTTAATGATCCGGTCCATGGCTTGATTGGAGTTGTTCGCATGCAGGGTCGCCATGGCCAGGTGCCCAGTCTCGGCGAAAGCAATACCGAAATCCATGGTCTTGCGATCGCGGATCTCACCTAGCAAGATCACGTCGGGCGCTTGGCGCAGCGAGTTTTTCAACGCGATATCCCAGTCATCCGTATCAACCCCGACTTCCCTCTGGGTAATAATACAGTTCTTGTGTTGATGCACGAACTCTATCGGGTCTTCGATGGTGATGATGTGGCCGTAGCTGTTTTCGTTCCGATGGTCGATCATCGCCGCGAGACTGGTTGATTTACCGGAACCGGTCGCGCCCACCATGATCACGAGTCCGCGTTTCGCCATTGAAATTTCTTTTAAGCTCTGCGGCAATCCTAGTTTATCCAGGCTCGGCACTTCGGTTGCGATCACACGCAGCACCATGCCGGTATACCCCATGCGTACGAACGCGTTGCAACGAAACCGGCCGATTCCTCCCGGGGAGATCGCGAAGTTACATTCCTTAGTAGCCTCGAATTCCTTGACCTGCTTATCGTTCATGATGGCGTATGCCAGTGCCTTGGTATTGTTAGAGGTCAACTTGGTCTTCGACACTGGGACGATTTTTCCATCGATTTTTATCGCTGGTGGAAAATCGACCGTAACGAAAAGATCCGATCCCTTCTTCTCGACCATGACCTTCAAGAGGTCTCGCATGTAATTAATGGCTTGTTCGCGCTCCATGACTTTGCTCCTGGCTTAGGTTCGCCGCCGGTTTAGAATATTTCCTTGTTCACCGCCATCGCACGCGCGTCATTACGGCTAACGACATTCCTTTTCACGAGTTCCTGCAGGTTCTGATCCAGCGTCTGCATGCCGAACTGCGCCCCGGTTTGAATCGCGGAATACATCTGAGCCACCTTGTTTTCCCGAATGAGATTGCGAATCGCCGGAGTCCCGATCATGATCTCGTGGGCGGCCACGCGCCCCCCGCCCGTTTTCTTCAACAATGTTTGCGAGATCACCGCCCGAAGCGATTCCGATAGCATCGCACGCATCATGTCCTTCTCGGCCGCGGGAAATACGTCGACGATACGATCGATGGTCTTCGCCGCCGAGCTCGTGTGTAAGGTACCGAAGACCAGATGCCCGGTTTCGGCCGCCGTGAGCGCCAACCGGATGGTTTCGAGATCGCGCATTTCACCCACGAGGATCACATCGGGGTCCTCGCGGAGCGCCGAGCGCAGCGCCTCATTGAACCCCAGGGTGTCGCGATGGATCTCACGCTGGTTGATCAAGCATTTCTTACTCGTGTGCACAAACTCGATCGGATCCTCGATGGTAAGAACGTGGCCGTACTCCTGCTCGTTGACGTGATTGACCATCGCGGCCAGGGTCGTGGATTTGCCGGAGCCCGTAGGTCCCGTGACTAAAACCACGCCGCGCGGATAGTCGGCGATGTCCTTAAATATCTTCGGCGCCTTGAGATCCTCGAGGGATAGTATGTCCGAGGGGATGGTGCGGAAAACGGCGCCCGCGCCCCGGTTGTGGTTGAAGGCATTGACACGAAAACGCGCGAGGTTCGGAATTTCGAAAGAGAAGTCGCATTCCAGGAACTCCTCAAAATCCTTTCGCTGCTTGTCGTTCATGATGTCATAAACGAGGCCATGCACGACCTTGTGCTCCAGGGCGGGGACATTTATTCTACGGATGTCGCCATCCACGCGTATCATCGGAGGGAGGCCCGCGGAGAGATGTAGATCAGAGGCGCCGTTCTTCACCGAAAAAGCAAGTAGTTCACCGATATCCATTGATTACTCCCCGTCGTATTCTGGACCTTTGGCTCGCCGTCAACGTATCCCGTGCCTTGGCGTCGGAATTAAAGATAACGTCGCATGTATCGACACATGATTCCATTTCTTTGATCATGCTGACGCACACTCAACCGCTGCGCCGTATGAGACGCTCCGGAGCACGCTCTTTTCGTTGCTGTACTCGCCGAGGATGAGGCCAGCGTTCTAGAATCATTATAGAACCCAACCGGCCTAACATGCGGCTCACCCCGATCGCAATGCTGAGATCCCGTATCACCTCTACGGCACGACGCTTTGGCCGAGCGCCGAACAGCGTGAGTCTGATCGCTGTTAGTAAAACGCGAACGAGTTCGGAAATACTCACTCTCGCTGCCCACGGTCAACGCCTGTTCGGAGAGAACTATCTGCAAGAAGCCTTGCCGAAAATGCGCATGCTCGCCGGTCAACTCCTCGAATGGCACTACATCGGCGCTCTCCAGTCGAACAAAACCCAGGAGATCGCGCACGGTTTCACCTGGGTCCATAGCATCGACCGGGCAAAGATCGCACAGCGGCTCAATGAGCACCGGCCGGCTTATCTACCGCGATTAAACGTATGTATCGAAGTCAACCTCGGCGCCGAAGCGACGAAATCGGGGGTGGCCTTGCGCGAATTACCGGCCTTGGCTCGCGCCGTGCTCGCCTGCCCGCGCTTACGCTTGCGCGGTCTCATGGCCCTTCCAGCGCCGAGTAAGCACTTCGACGAGCAACGCGCTAACTTTCGCGCGCTGATCGAGGGGTATCATGCGTTACGCGCCGAAGGCATCGACCTCGACACTTTGTCGATGGGGACATCGGAGGATTTCGAAGCCGCAATCGCCGAAGGCGCGACCATGATACGCATCGGGACGGCTTTATTTGGCCCCCGCGGCGAAGCCACGCTCAAGGCAAGGGATTGTGATCTTATTCGGCGGTATTGATACACTTTTAGGGCGCGATCCGTTGCCTGCGGAAAGTCTCCGCCGCCAACAGGTGAATAAGCATGCGGGAGGACCGGCGCAGCGATCGGCGCCGCTTCTTGTGCCAACCCCGTTGCCAGGGTTCTCGCGGCGAGGCATCAGAAACGATCAATAAAAAAGCGGATGTGATGATACAAGGTACGATAGCTCTTATCGGGTGCGGCAATATGGGGAGGTGCTTGCTTAGCGGTTTGATCGCCGACGGCTACTTGATCCAACGCTTGCGTGTCTCCGACGTCAGTGCGGACCGATTGCGGTTGATCACAAACCGCTTCCCCGTCTCAGCGAGTACCGACAACACGCGCATCGTCCAAGGCGCCGATGTCGTGGTGCTTGCGGTTAAGCCTGATGTGATGAAGACGGTCGCCACGACGCTTGCGGCGGCGATAGGGCGGCAGCGCCCGCTGGTGATTTCAATTGCCGCCGGTATCACCACCCGCTCGTTATCGCAGTGGCTCGGTCCCGAGGTTGCCATCGTGCGCGCGATGCCTAACACGCCGGCGCTGGTCGGGAGCGGTGCGGCAGCGTTGTTCGCCAACGAATTTGTGCAACAACAACAACGCGAGATCGCCGAGTTAGTGCTCCGCGCCGTCGGGCTTACCGTGTGGCTGGACGAAGAAACCCTCATGGATGCGGTCACTGCTGTCTCCGGCAGCGGCCCTGCCTATTTTTTCCTGCTCATGGAACTGGTGGAGCGATCGGCCATTGGGATGGGCCTGCCCCGCGATCTGGCGCGCCTGCTGACCCTGCAAACGGCGTTCGGCGCGGCCAAGATGGCGCTCGAAGCGAGTGCGGATACGGCCACCCTGCGTAACCAGGTCACCTCGCCGGGCGGCACGACTGAGCAAGCCATCCGGGTTCTTCAGGACGCTGGCCTCAGCAGCATCGTCGATCAAGCACTGAAGGCAGCGCAACGGCGCTCCCAAGAACTAGCCAAACTTTTTGGAGAATCCTAATGGCGGCAACCTATTTCACCGACGCCGGCACATTTCTAATCGAGTCCTTGTTCGGCCTCTATATTCTCACCATCATGCTGCGCTTTTTATTCCAGTGGCTGCGCGCCGATTTCTATAACCCGATCTCACAGTTTGTCGTCAAAGCCACGGCGCCGTTGCTGCGTCCTTTGCGGCGTTGGATCCCGGGTGTGGGTGGTATCGACATGGCCGCGGTGATTTTGATGTTGACCTTGCAAGGGATCGAGATTTGGGTCGTTTATGTCATGCGTGGATATCATCCCTCGGTGGGGGGTTTATTGCTTTCATCGGTGGCCGAAATACTCCGGCTTTTGGTCTATGTGTTCCTGATTGCGGTCTTTGCCCGGGTCATCGTGAGTTGGATTAACCCCGACGCGTACAACCCGGCGATTGTGTTGCTCGACGCTCTTTGCGAACCGTTGCTTGCGCCCGCTCGGCGCTTGGTACCCCCTCTCGGAGGCTTGGATCTTTCGCCGGTGGTCGTGTTGATTGCGCTGCAGATGGTTTTGATGTTGTTCATCGCCCCCTTGACGGATCTGGGCCACAGTCTTTTATGAAGCGCACTTGGTGCCGGGAGCAGGCGAACGCGGCTCCGCGTTCATCCGGGGACCCATAGCAATCAAGTCGTGGGTCCGTACGGCGACCGGCTTAAGTTAAAACATGGTGGATTCAAATCGTGATATTGTAGTCCATGAGCAGCGGCGCATGATCCGAAAAACGCTGTTCCTTATAGATCTGGGCTCGCTTGACCAACGGCGCTAAGCCCGGCGTGACGATCTGATAATCGATACGCCATCCCACGTTCTTCGCCCAGGCCTGGCCACGGTTTGACCACCAGGTGTACTGCTCCGGCGCCGGATTGAAACACCGAAATGCATCGACGAAACCCAATTCGGTAAACACCGCGTCTAGCCATGCCCGTTCCTCGGGTAAGAATCCGGAATTTTTCTGATTGGAGCGCCAATTCTTCAAATCGATGGGTTTATGCGCGATATTCCAATCCCCGCACACAATGTAATCCCGTTTCTTACGCCGCAGTGTGCGCAATACCTCCATGAATCGGGCGAGGAAATCGAACTTGGCTTGCTGGCGCTCCGCGCTCGATGATCCTGAGGGGACATACACTGAAATCACGCTCAATGGCCCGTAATCGGCTTGCAAGAAACGGCCTTCCCGGTCAAAGTCGGCCCATCCTAGGCCATGAGTTACTTTGTCAGGCGGTCTACGCAGGTACATCGCGACGCCGCAATACCCCTTCTTCTCCGCATCACAAAAATATGCGCGGTAGCCCCGAATAGCGGTGATCGCGTCCTGGAGATCACCCGCATGCGCCTTGGTTTCCTGAAGGCACAGGATATCTGCCTTTTGCGTCGACAACCACTCGAACAAACCCTTGCGGTGGGCGGATCGGATCCCGTTAGCGTTTATAGTAATAATACGCAACATGGAGACCCTAAGAGCCGGACTTTCGCAAACTCCAGATCGGCGTTTTGACGCGATGAAACACAATCCTAATTATACTGATAATCATATAGTTCCCAATAATTACCCGTTCAGGATATTCGATCTAATTAACGCACGGAACACGCGGCCGAGCCAAACTCACCAAGAGAAGGTAACGACTCCATGGAACCGGGCTACGGAGGTGCACTGTCCGCGATCGAAGAAATCAAGAAGCTTTATCACCTGCCGATCACTAGCTGCGTCGCTCACGAACCCGCGCGTTAGAGTAAGGGCGCAAGGTCACGGCGATCCGTGTGAGGGTAAACTGAACGGTAACAGAAATAGCTCGATTTTAGTCTAATCGTTCTTGATAGGCATCAATATGGGACAATATTATCGCAACCTCTGTCAGCTTCCAGCGTTGGTTCTGGTAAGCAGCATCAGCCTCGACGCGGGTGCTGGCATCAAGTGCTGGACAAATAAGGAGGGCGTTCGCGAATGCGGGAACGCCGTACCCGCCGAATACGCCCAGCAAGGACACACGAAATTCAACGCCCAGGGAGTTGCGGTAGGCCATAGAAAACCCGCAAAATCGCAAGCGGAGTTTGCCGAAGAAGAACGCATCAAGAAGCAGAAAGCCGAAGAAGATCGCAAGCGTCAAGAAGCCGAAAAGGCCGATCGCGTACTCCTAGACACCTTCAGTAGCGAAGACGATTTGGTTTTCGCGCGCGAGGGCAAGGTGTCCGCGATCGAAGCACAAATTCAACTTACCGAATCGCATATCGAAAAAATTCAGGACAATCTAGATCGCATGATTGCGATTGCGGCGGACCTAGAACGCCGTGGCCAGAAACCCTCGGAACAGGCGATGGCCGATATCGAAAAGGTACGCGCTCAGGTTGCGGAAAACCGCTCGTTTATCGAGACAAAAAGGAAAGAGCAAGAAAGCGTACGGCAACAGTACGCCACCGACATCGAGCGGTTCAGGAAGCTCAGCGGAAAACAGTAGCCAACGAGACTTTGCCGCTCCCCCCGGTTTCCCGTAGCGGATCAGTTTTTATTATCATCTCCCCGGTTGCGCGCGCCGGGGCTGACGAAGTGGCGGCTATGGATCAGCGTACCGACGCCTTGATCGGTAAAGATCTCCAGGAGCACGGCATGCTCGACGCGCCCGTCGATGATATGGGCGCTTTTAACACCAGTTTCTACGGCGTCCGCGGCGGCCCGTAGCTTGGGGAGCATGCCGCCGCCGACCGTACCATCGGCGATAAGCTCGTTCACGCGGTCTACGCTAAGGCCCGTCAACAGGTGGCCATGACGATCCAACACCCCCGAGGTGTTGGTGAGAAAAATAACTTTCTCCGACTTTAGGATCTGCGCCAGTTTTCCGGCAACTAAATCGGCGTTGATGTTGTATGACTGGCCCTTATCGCCCACCCCGATGGGCGCAATGACCGGAATAAAGTTGCCTTTGATTAACATGTCCACGACCGCCGTATCGATACTGGCAACCTCTCCCACGTGACCGATGTCAATGATCTCGGTGGCCTGCATGTTGGGGTCATTGCGGGTGAAAGTGAGCTTACGAGCGCGGATGAGATCGCCATCTTTCCCGGTGAGGCCGACGGCGGTCCCTCCATGCTGGTTGATGGAATTAACGATTTCCTTGTTGACGAGACCCCCGAGCACCATTTCCACGATATCCATGGTTTCATCGTCCGTGACCCGCATCCCACCGACAAAGGTACTCTCTTTTCCTAAGCGCCGTAGCAACTGACCGATCTGCGGCCCCCCGCCGTGAACCACGACGGGATTAATCCCAACGAGCTTCATTAATGCGATATCGCGGGCGAAACCGCTCTTTAAAGCGGGGTCGACCATAGCATTACCGCCATATTTGATGACGACCGAGCGGCCCGAAAAACGGCGTATGTATGGCAGCGCTTCTGAGAGAACGCGTGCGATCTCGATCGGGTCGATGGATTGAGATGTCATGCTGTGCGCTCGCGCGAACGCCGGTTGAGATCTGTGATCCTCCGCAAACAGCCTTCAGAACGGTAACTGAAGGCCCGGATCCAAGGCGTGGATTCGATGCCGAAACTCGGTTTGCACGCGCTCTAATGCGGCGGGGTTGTCGCCCTCGAATCGCAACACCAAACAAGGCGTCGTATTGGAGGGCCGTATGAGGCCCCACGCATCCGGCCAGTCAACCCGCAGGCCATCCACGATAGTGATTTCCGCGCCCTCGAATACGGCGGCCTCGCATAATCGCGCCATGAACCGGGCATGGTCGCTCTCGGGCATATCGATCTTGAGCTCGGGTGTGGCCAGACCGCCCGGTAGCTCCGCGAACACCTGCGCCGGCGGGCGCCCGTCTTGCACCAGGATTTCCAGCAATCTGGCCGCGGCATAAAGCGCATCGTCAAAACCGTACCAGCGCTCTTTGAAAAATATATGACCGCTCATCTCACCCGCAAGCGGCGCGTCGGAAACGCGCATCTTGGCTTTGATCAAAGAGTGCCCGGTTTTCCACATGACGGGCTTACCACCGTGCTCCTCGATGACCCGCCGCAAGTGCCGGCTGCATTTGACATCGAAGATGATCTCCTTGCCGGGGTTGCGCGCCAGCACATCGCGCGCGAATAACATCATCTGCCGATCCGGCCATATAATATTACCCTCGCCATCGACGACGCCCAGGCGATCGCCGTCGCCATCGAAAGCAAGCCCAAGATCGGCGCGCTCCGCTTTAACGGCAGCTATCAAATCCCGAAGATTGTCAGGTTGCGCGGGATCCGGGTGATGGTTGGGAAAGGATCCGTCAACCTCACAATAAAGCTCAATCACATCGTGGCCAAGAGCAGTCATGAGCCTCGGCGCCAGCATACCTGGAACTCCGTTTCCGCAATCAACGACTAGCTTCAACCCATTGCTAAAGGATACATCGATCGAGTCGGTTACCTGTTGGACGTAAGCAGGCACAACGTCCTGAGTAACCACGGTGCCCGCGCCGCGCGTGAACACCTGGCGGCGGATGCGGTCTCGAATCGATGTAATTGCCTCTCCTGACAGCGCCTGGCCGCCCATCACGATTTTTAAGCCATTGTAATTTGGGGGGTTATGGCTCCCCGTGAGCATGATCCCATTCTGGGTATTGAGATAGTGGGTTGCGAAATAGAGTACCGGGGTCGGCACCATACCGATATCGATGACATTTCGCCCGCTATCGCGGAGGCCTCTTTGGAGCGCCGCGGCCAGCGCCGGGCTCGAAACTCGTCCGTCACGCGCCACGACCACTTCCGCTTGACCTAGATCGCTGGCTTCACTCCCTAATGCCAATCCGATCTTGTAGACGGCTTCCTCTGTCAAGGTCTCAGCGACGATTCCGCGTATGTCGTAAGCGCGGAAGATAGAGTCGGGAACGGAATGGTCTGACAGCGCGCCGCTCGGCTCGATGGGCGCGGGATCGAGATCAAAATCCACGCTTGGGAGCGGGACAGCGGATCCCAAATCCAAGGCCGAGAGCGGGAGCGTGTCGTCCGCCGGATCATCGGATACGGGCGCCGACGGCTCCGCGGACAACGGCGTCCTGGCTTGAGCGGTCTCCCCCGGCGCCGGGGCGCCGGCGCAGTCGATCGCCAGGGGGAGCGTGTCGTCTAAGGGATCCTTTGGCATGGTATTCGACGGCTTTCGGGCCCGCGCTGGCAGGGATAAATCGGGGACCAGATGTTCCACATGCGGGTGTTCGCCATCGATAATCGCTCTTAGCGCACCCTGATACACCGGCGGCATATCACTCACAGGCGGCCGGGCCCGCTTTTTCGCGAACACCACCGCCCCGATACTACCAAAAACGACAACTCCGGCCCCTAGAAACAGGAGCAGGTTTCCAGTGAACGGCGCATCGGTATTCCACACCCTCTTAGAGTCCGTGGGCGGCCAATAGGCCAGTACCCACTGCGTCCCAGCGACCGGAACCTGGCTCTGAGCCGCGGTAGCGGCGGCGATCTGCGCGCTTCCGAGCTTAGCTAAGACCGGGGAAGCGGCCGGCCCGGCCTGCCTCAACTCGATATAAGCGCCGTTTAACCGCAAGGGCTTCACAAGCGCATCCAGCACCGCGATGTCCAGACTCGCGTGAATCGATCCTAAAAACACACCAGCGGCGTCGCTGACCGGTTTCACCAGCGCGACCAGCTGTTGGGCGCTGCCGAGAAAATGGACCTCCGCATTCGGGGCGAGTTGGGTACGCTCCGCATGGCGTAGCATTGCGACGGACGCGTACCGGAGCGGGGGCGTCCCTCGCTCATCGACTTGAATTTGGCCCGCGCGCACGAACCTTACTTTAAGCGCGTATGGAAGTTGCGTCTGCCGGGCACGCTGGTCCAGCGCCCCCGAGTCAGGATTTTTAAAGGCAGCGATCAGCACTTCATTGCGGCTCAGCGCATCTAGGAGTTCAATCTGTTGCCTAAAGCGACTTCCGACCTCGGCGGCCAAAGCGTCGGCCGTGGCCGATATTTTGGCCGGGGGATCGGTTGCTTGCTCACCTTCTCCATAGGAATTAAACGCTAGAGCGGCGCCGATCATGGCGCCGAGCGCGACCCGTACCAGCGGCCATCGGAATTGGAATCGTCGCGTGAATCCCCCTGCGCGCTTGTTCATGGTGTCTGTCTAGCCTTTAAGCGAAAACAACTCGGTTACGCCAGGCCGGTGTGTCCAAAACCACCCTCGTGACGCGTCGTCTGCGTGAAGGTCTCAACGATATCTAAACACGCGGAAACGACCGGAACGAACACAATCTGTGCGATGCGATCTCCAGGTTTAATATCGAATGTTTCGCGCCCCCGGTTCCAGCAGGAAACAAAAATCTGCCCCTGGTAATCCGAATCAATCAAGCCCACTAGATTTCCAAGGACGATCCCATGCTTATGCCCGAGTCCCGACCGCGGTAACACCAGTGCTGCAATTCCCGTATCACCGATATGGAGCGCCACACCGGTCGGTATCAAGTGCGTCTCGCCTGGATGACATCTCAGCGTCGCATCCGTACACGCCCGCAGGTCCATGCCCGCGGCTCCCGCGGTCACGTACTCCGGTAGCGGAAACTCGCGCCCGAGCCTGGGATCGAGCACCCTAAGCTGTATCCTTTGCACGATAACGTTCGGCAATGATGCGAATTAAACGCCGGGCTAAGGTCTGCTTTGAGCCTTTGGCGAGATGGCTGCTTCCACCCCGCCAGAGCACCTCGATCTCATTCCGGTCGTGGTCGAATCCCACCCCGTACGCGGCGACATTGTTTGCCGCGATCATATCGACCGCCTTATCTTCTAGTTTATTTTGGGCATTGGCAACCAGGTTTTCGGTTTCCGCGGCGAACGCGACGGTAAACGGTCGCCGTGCCAAAGCGGTTACGGCTTTTACGATATCGGGTGTAGGCAGCAAGGTCAGCGTAAGCGAAGCGCCGCCGCGTTTTAGTTTTCGTAATGCCGGCACCCCACAGTGGTAATCCGCTACCGCGGCCGCGGCCACTAAAACGTCACAGTGATGCGCACGCGACATTACCTCGCGGTACATCTCCTCGGCGCTCGACACCCCTACGGGTTCGGCGCCCCGCGGTGGCGCAAGCGCGACGGGACCACTGACGAGGGTAACCGAGGCTCCCGCCTCCGCGGCGGCTTGCGCGATCGCATAGCCCATTTTACCTGAGCTTCGGTTGCTCAGGTAACGTACCGGATCGATATATTCCCGCGTCGGACCCGCCGTGACCAACACCTTAAGCCCGCTTAACACACCAGGGGCCAGCGCCGCCGTGATCCCTGCGAACAGATCGTCCGTTTCTACCAGCCGCCCCGGCCCCACCTCGCCGCAGGCCTGATCCCCCGCGGCCGGCCCGAGAAACCGCACGCCGCGCTGTTCAAGGATTTTTTTGTTTTCTTGGGTCGCCGCCGCGAGCCACATCTCGCGATTCATCGCCGGAGCCACCAAGATCGGCCGCGTGCTCGCTAGACATACGGTGCTCAGCAAATCATCGGCGATGCCGTGGGCTATCTTCGCTATAAAATTGGCGCTCGCCGGCGTGACGAGAATGAGATCGCACCAGCGGGCCAATTCGATGTGCTGCATACCCGCATCACTCCCTTCCGAGAGCAGTTTGGTGTAGACCGGATTTCCCGACAGCGCTTGCAGCGTGAGCGGGCCCAAAAAGGCCTGGGCGGAGCGGGTCATGATGACCTTGACATCGGCTTCGTCTGCGCGTAAACGGCGGACGAGATCCGCGGTTTTATAGGCCGCAATACCGCCCGTGACGCCCACGACGATGCGTTTATGTTCTAGCACCCGCGCGCCTCGTTTGTCCTCGTCCTCCATCCGTACTATTGTATTGGCACACTTGACGCGCCGCCAAGCGACAGGGAGGTTAGGATGCCGATCAACGACTGGCCGCCGGCAGAGCGCCCGCGGGAAAAACTGCTGGCCAAAGGCCCACGGAGCCTATCCGACGCCGAGATCATCGCTATCTTCCTGCGTAACGGCGTGCGCGGGAAAACCGCGGTGGACTTAGCGCGGGAGATGATCACCGGCTTCGGAGGTTTGCGCGCCTTAATCGATGCAACCCATTCGGAATTTTGCCGCACCCACGGTGGCGGCACGGCCAAATACGTACAGATCCAAGCGGCGCTTGAGCTCGGGCGGCGTTACCTTGAGGAGAAGCTCACCCGCGGAGATGCCCTGTGCAACCCCGAGGACACGCACCGTTACTTGAACGCCTCGATGCGCAACCTTCCGCATGAAGTCTTTGCCTGTTTGTTTCTCGATACGCGACACCGTATTATCTGTTTCGAGGAGCTTTTCCGGGGGACTCTCGATGCGGCCAGTGTGTATCCGCGCGAGGTGGTTAAACGCGCCCTCTTGCACAATGCCGCGGCGGTCATCCTTGCCCATAACCACCCCTCGGGGATCGCGGAACCGAGCAGTGCCGACAAAGCGCTCACCGAGCGCCTGCGGAGCGCACTAGAGCTGATTGACATACGGGTACTCGACCACTTCGTTATCGGGGAGGGTGATATCGTGTCCATGGCGGAACGCGGTTTGATGTAACTCAGCGGACCATCGTGGCTATGGATGAGAGAAAACGCTTGGTGAATTCGGGTGATTGTTTGTAGAATCCCATTTTCCTTGGACTAACGACAATGGCTCGTGTATGTCAAATCACCGGTAAGCGCCCGCGGACGGGGTGCAATGTCTCGCACGCGAATAATAAAACCCGACGGCGATTCTTGCCTAACCTCCAAAACCATCGGATTTGGGTGGAGAGTGAGAAACGTTGGGTCCGCTTGCGGATCAGTACCAAGGGATTACGCATTATCGATAAACTCGGCATCGACGAGGTCATCGCCGATCTCCGTCGCCGCGGCATTAAGGTTTAGGCTCACTGATTATTTATGCGCGAAAAAATTAAACTACTCTCAAGCGCTGGAACGGGTCACTACTACACCACCACCAAGAACAAACAATTGCACCCGAACAAATTAGAGGTCAAGAAATTCGATCCGGTGGTGCGCAAGCATGTAGTGTATAAGGAAGCGAAGATAAAATAGGTTCAGAGCTTATCTAATAACGAAGCCCGCAGTTGCGGGCTTCGTTATGCATATAGATAGGTGAAAGATGCTGCCTCAAGCCGGTTGCAAGGTATAGCCCCGCAAGGATTGCGCGAACTCTTGGAGGGCCGTGATACCGGTCTCCTCAGCTTGCCGGCACCATACCTGAAGGGCCGCGAGCAAGCTCTCGTAGCTGGCCGTACGCTCTTGCCAAAGCCGTTGCAGTTGGACTTTAAACTCATACACCGTTTCGAGCGGGTGGCTATGCAAGAAAGCGCGTGCGAGATGATCCTTTGCGGCGTCATTCAAGCGCGACTCTTCCCGGGTCAACCACCCCTTCGTGGCCTTTAACACATCTCTCACGTCGCCGGTCGCCTTACGCAGCTCCTCTTTATGGACCTGACCGACCACCTCCCTGGCATAGCGCGCCATTATATGGAGGTGATTGGCAATGATGGCGCGGACCGTATCGACATCGAGCCCGTCCTTGCCGATCGCAAGGACAGGCTGCGGTGCGAGTTTTTTCACCCGCGCGAGTCTCAGCAGAGCAAAGATCTTTATATACATCCAGCCGATATCAAATTCCCACCATTTCGACGATAGCTTGGCGGAACTCGCGAAGGCATGGTGGTTATTGTGCAGCTCTTCCCCGCCGATCAATATCCCCCAGGGGGAAATGTTCGTGGACGCATCGGGGCATTCGAAATTCCGATAACCCCAGTAATGCCCAAGGCCATTGACAATACCGGCCGCGAAAATCGGGATCCACAACATCTGCACGGCCCATACCGTGAGTCCGAGCGGTCCGAAGAGCAAAACATCGATGACGAGCATCGATCCCACACCGACCTTCGCGTGCTTCGTGTACACATTGCGCTCTATCCAATCGTCGGGGGTGCCGTGGCCGTACTTTTCCAGCGTTTCCTGGTCTTTCGTCCCCACCCGATAAAGCTCCGTGCCCTCGAGCAACAGTTTCTTAATTCCATAGACCTGTGGGCTGTGCGGATCGTCTTTCGTTTCCACACAGGCGTGATGTTTGCGATGCACGGCCACCCATTGGCGCGTCACCATACCGGTCGTCAACCATAACCAAAAGCGGAAAAAATGCTCTATCGCCGGGTGCAGATCCAGCGCCCGATGCGCTTGATATCGGTGAAGAAAGACGGTCACCGTGACAATGGTGATATGGGTCACTACCAGCGTGTAGATCACGCAACCCCACACGGGTATATCTAAAAGGCCTGTGGCCATTGAGCGCCTCCGTTGTAATTATGGTTGCAGTGGGAATTTTGCTTGGTCATTCTAACCGACAAACCTTTTCCGGTCTACTCTCTCGCAGCCCTACGTAGTTTTACTGAATTTCCGCTTTGCGTGAGCAATGGCAGCGCTTAGCATAGCATGGAAGTCCAATCGTGTGACCCGATAGTCTATTCCAATGCAAGATGAGTCTGAAGGGAGGGCTTATTTCTAATACAAGATGAGTCTGAAGTAAGGCGGCGACTGTTCATGATGGGAGGATGAAGACCATCATGAACGACGGACAATTAGA
>JALZJW010000032.1 GCA_030859565.1 Pseudomonadota bacterium | reverse complement strand
CTCTAAGCCCTTCAGCGCCGCTTCGCAGCTTCCGAAGGTCTTATAGCGATAATCGCCGGTCATCACGCAAATATCGTGGTCGATGCCCTGAACGCGCTCCGCCAAAACCTGCGGGAAATCCCCGTCCATATCGAGATGCAAATCGCTGAGGTGCAGGATCTTCAAACCTTCAAACGCATCCGGGAGTCCGGAGATCGGGACCGTGTTATGACGCAGCTCAATACGACGCGCATTGCGGCGTCCGCGTTCCAGCAGCAACGATATGCGCAAGCTAGTGCGGATCAGTGAGTGCACGGAATACCAGTTCTCCAGATGGAAGAACTTCAATCCTTGACCAAATATCCTGGCTTGATCGTCGGACTCGATACCGAGGCGCTGGCGAAGGTGAATGGGAGCGAGGCGGCCATTTAGCCGCTCGATGAGGTCTTGGTCGGACGGAGGAGTTTTCGCCGAGATTTGGGAAAGGAGCACACCGGGGTGCCGATCCACAAGTGAATTCTGTTGGGCTATGGCGACGGCGTTTAGCATGTGTCTATGTACTCGGTACGGTGGTAGTTGATTTTAGACTAATGCAGCAGTTTAGACAGCAAGATTCGTACTCGAATACATGCACGACGGCCCCAGGCGAATTGGGTTCGTGGTTGAATCGTCGTTAACTAGCTCTGTTGGACGTGGCGGACTCGACTCGAGCGCCGTTAATGATTTCGGGTCATAATTCCGATTCTAGGCCCGGAATGTGTCAGTCCCATTGCGGTAAGAACACGCTAGGCACCTAGCTAGAATATTGGGTGCAGCGTAAGAGTTCTGTGACTTTTTTCACAAAAGATGCGAAATAGTTACGCATCGCCGTCAAGCGGCTTTTCGTCAGAAGCGCTGTTTTCCAAACGCCTCGGGAAGTGGGATGCGCTATGTGCGCGCGGAGCTATTAGGTCGCCTCAAAAGCGAGGATTCGATAACGGACCCATCCCACTTCGCTGACCCATGCGGCATACCGCGTCGCGCGCTCCGCGCCTCGATGGCCAATGATGCCGAGGATGCGCAGGAGTGCCTTGTAAGTCGGCAAGGTGTTTTCGGTGATGTCTTCATTGTGGACCAGCCGGAAACCGCAGTGACGGGCCAGTAGCCGATATCCCGTCACCGAGCCGGGCGAACAATAATTGAACGATCCATAAAATCGGCTCATTGCGCGCGTGTGCGCCAGGAGCCAGAGCGCCAAGGGTAGGGCTGCGGGAGCAAAAGGGACAAAATCGGATATGACTAATCGGCCGCCCGGATTCAAAACCCGGCGCGCTTCTTTAAGAAAGCGTAAGCGGCTAGGAAAATGAAAGATGCACTCAACGGCCATAACGAAGCCGAAGCTATGATCTCTGAAAGGCAATAGACAAGCATCGCCCTGCACAAAGCTTAGATCATTTCCGCCTCGTTCCTCGATGAGTTGGCGCGCGCGTTGTAGTTGTCTGAGCTCGATGTTCAATCCGGTGACGCTGATGCCCCCCAAGCGCTCGTTTAGGTACGCTATTGTACCCCCGAAGCCACAACCCACGTCGAGGAGCGGTTGTTGTGGGTCGACCCTAGCCACGTTTACCATACGTTCGGTCAAGGCATCCTGGGCTTCAATGAGGCATTGGATCGAGTCATCGGCTTCACCGGGCGTACCGTAGTAGCCCCAGTGCACATGACGGGTCCCGAGGGCCTTGACGAAAGGGTCATCGGATGCCACTGCGATGCGTTCGAACAGGGTATCGAAATAGGGCAGCCGGACGCGAACGGCTGCGCTCCGAGATTTTCGGGCCATGAATGTTCTTAACACGGCTTGGATGTTCTAAGCCGGGCGAGCGCCGGCGGTCGTCCACTTCTACAGAATCGATGTTTCGGATCACGCATTAAGTGATTAACCCAGGAAACGCGCTTGCGGAAATCCTACTCCATAAACGGGAAGAAGTTGCGGCGCGTAAGGTAGGTTGTACGTTCGATGAGGTTCGTGCGCGCGCCAGGGATGCCGGCGCGGCGCGTGGTTTCACCGCGGCGATCCGCGAGCGCATCGCGTCCGGACGCCCGGCGGTCATCGCGGAGCTGAAACGGGCATCGCCTAGCCGTGGGATTATACGAGAGGATTTTCAGCCCGCGCCGATCGCGATGAGTTATGCACGCGCTGGCGCTGCGTGCTTGTCGGTGTTGACGGATAGTCTTTTTTTTCAAGGCACCGATCCGCACTTAAAGGAGGCGCGCGCGGCGTGCGCGCTGCCGGTCTTGAGAAAAGACTTCGTCATCGACCCTTATCAGGTGTACGAAGCGAGAGCCCTTGGCGCCGATTGCATTTTGCTGATCGTGGCGGCGTTAAACGACCGGCAGTTGCGGGAGCTGTCCGCTTTGGCGTGCGAGATCGGGCTCGATGTGCTCGTTGAGATTCACGATCGCGAGGAACTCGAACGGGGGCTCATGCTGCGTACGCCCCTGATCGGTATTAACAATCGCGATTTGCGCACATTCACGACCGATCTGCAGACCACTATCCGGCTCCTGGTCGATGTTCTGGATGATCGCATCGTCGTCACCGAAAGCGGGATCCGCACGCCCGAGGACGTACGGTTGATGCGGCGCCATGGGGTCAACGCCTTCCTTGTCGGTGAAACCTTCATGGCGGCGCCGGATCCGGGCGAGAAGCTCAAAGAGTTATTCCAGCCGCTTCAATCCGAGTAAGCGTTCCCGCGCCTTGTCCGTGCTCATGTGTCCTGAATCGTTTCGGGATCGGAGGCGTCGGTTTGGCCATAGCTCTTGAAACGCGTCACGACCTCCGCCATCTCTGTATTCGATAGGATCACCGGTGCGCCGATCTGCAACGACAGGCAATAGAGCCGAGCGAGAAATTCCACCTCCTGGGCTAAGCGCGAAGCGTCTTTGAGGTCGATGCCCGCGACCATCATCCCGTGGTTCGCCATCAGGCAGGCTCGCCGGCCTGTTAAAGCGCCGACCACGTGATCCGAGAGCGCTTGAGTTCCAAAAGCCGCGTACGGTGCGCACGGGATGCTGCGATCGCCGGCCACTGCGACCATGTAGTGAAACGCCGGGATCCCCAGGCGGCAACACGCCAAAGCGGTGGCGTGAGGAGTATGGGCGTGCAGCGTAGCCCCGACCTCGGGCCGGGCGATGAAAATGTCGCGGTGGATGCGCCATTCGCTCGAGGGACGCAGGTGCCGACCGCGCACCTCCCCGGCGAGCGTAACTTCGACGATGTGCTCGGGTTTGAGATCCGCATAGGGTATTCCGGTCGGCGTGACCAGGAAGGCGTCTGCGGTACGCGCCGCGAGATTGCCCGCGGTGCCGACGTTTAAACCGCTGGCGCTGAGCTCTCGCGCCGTGGCGACAATAGCTTCACGAAGCGCTGGCTGCTGCATGGTCAAGGCCGGCCGGTTCTAGGCGCTAGTCGCCGAGGCGATGCGTTTAAACCCGCGTCGGATGTAAGCATCGGCTGGTCATTGACGCAGGAACATGGCGTACGCCGGATTCTCCGTTTCTTCCGCGTGAACGAGCCCGAGTCCGTTCAGAAACGCGTCGAATCCTTTCCGCTCGCGCTCCGGGACCTGGATCCCCACTAACACCCGCCCATAGGCGGCTCCATGGTTGCGGTAGTGAAACAGGCTGATGTTCCAGCGATCGCCCAACTCGGTTAAAAAATGCAGCAGCGCCCCGGGGCGTTCCGGGAACTCGAATCGGAACAAGACTTCGTCGGCGATCGGTCCGGCGCGCCCTCCAACCATGTAGCGGATATGGACCTTGGCCATGTCGTTGTTCGAGAGATCGGCTACCGGGTAACCCTTTTCTTGGAGCGAGGCGATCAAGGCGTTTTTTTCCGTGATACCGTGACGCAACTGGATCCCGGCGAACACCTGGGCGTCGCGCAGGTCGGCGTACCGATAGTTGAATTCGGTGATCGATCGCGCCCCGAGCGCGTGGCAAAACGCCCGAAAGCTCCCCGGGTGTTCGGGAATGGTGACCCCGAGGAGCGCCTCGCGCTGTTCGCCGAGCTCCGCAAGCTCGGCGATATGGCGCAGCCGATCGAAGTTGACGTTAGCCCCGCTAAAAATCGCCACGAGGTTGCGTCCACTGAGTTTGGTCCCGGTGACATACTGTTTCAAGCCGGCGAGCGCCAGTGCCCCGGCCGGCTCGGGGATCGAACGGGTATCTTCGAACGTGTCCTTGACCGCCGCGCATATCTCGTCGTTTGTGACCAGCAGCACTTCATCGACGAACTTCTGCGCGATGCGAAACGGTTCCGCGCCCACCTGGCGGACGGCCGCGCCGTCGGCGAAGATCCCGATGTGGTCCAGGGCGATACGTTTCCCGGCCTTGAGCGCCTCTCGCATGCTGGGCGCTTCGTCGGATTCGACCCCGATGATCTTAATCGCCGGGATCAGTTGTTTGACGTACGCGGCGATTCCGGCAATGAGTCCGCCACCACCGACGGGCACGAAGATCGCATGTAGATCGCCCGAGTGCTGTTCGAGGATTTCCTTGCCGACGGTGCCTTGGCCGGCGATCACCAAGGGGTGGTCGTAAGGGTGAACGAAGCACAGCCCGCGTTCCTCCTCGAGCCGATGCGCACGCTCGCAAGCATCGTCATAGGTATTTCCGTGCAGCACGATTTCGGCTCCCAGACGCCGTACCGCGGCCACCTTTATCTCGGGTGTTGTTTTCGGCATCACGATGATCGCGCGCAGATCGAGACGCTGGGCGGCCAAAGCCACCCCTTGGGCATGGTTCCCCGCCGAGGCGGCGATGACACCGCGTTGGCGTTCGGCCGGGCTGAGGTGCGACATCAGGTTGTACGCGCCGCGGAGTTTGTAAGAGAATACCGGCTGGAGGTCTTCGCGCTTTAACCACACCGTGTTATCGAGCCGCCGGGACAGCTCGGGCGCGTGGTCAAGCGGTGTCTTCTTAGCGACGTCGTAAACGCGCGCTGTGAGGATAAGCTTTACATACTCGTCTATCATGACCATTACGATACCATTGAACGGCCTGTGCACGTGACTCAAGACGAAAAGAAACGCCGCGCGGCTGAGGCCGCGATCGAGCATGTTGAAGCGGGCGCCGTCATCGGGGTGGGTAGCGGTACGACGGTGAACCTCTTCATCGATATACTTGCGGCGCGGGCAATACAGCGGATTGACGGCGCCGTTCCCGGCTCTCAGGCGACGGAGGCGCGGCTGAAGGAGCGCCGCATCCCGGTCGCCGATCTTAACCACACCGGCGGGCTACCCCTTTATATCGATGGCGCGGACGAGGCCACGAAGCACCTGCAATTGCAAAAGGGGGGCGGCGGCGCGCTCGCCCGCGAAAAAATCATCGCTGCCGCGAGCCGGCGATTTCTATGCATCGTCGATGACAGCAAGCTCGTCGATGTGCTCGGCCGCTCTCCGCTGCCAATCGAGGTACTCCCCATGGCCCGGAGCTACGTCGCCCGCGAGCTAGTGAAGCTCGGAGGTCAGCCGCTATGGCGAAGCGGTTATATCACCGATAACGGCAACGTTATCTTGGATGTGCGTAATCTTTCGCTGCTGGACCCCGCCAAGATGGAGGCCGAGATCAATCACATTGCGGGTGTCGTAAGCAACGGGATCTTCGCGCGCCGCCCCGCGGATCTTCTGATCATTGGGACGGAAACGGGCGTTAAGACGCTAAGCTGAAAAAATGCCGCGGGTATTGATTACGATCGGGCTGCTGCTGGTCGCGATTGGCCTCCTCTGGCCGTGGATCACCAAGTTGGGTTTGGGGCGTTTGCCGGGAGATATCGTCATTGAGCGCGATGGTTTCAAGCTCTATTTCCCGATCGTGACGGGTTTGCTCATCAGTTTAATCGTCTCGGCGGTTTTGTGGCTGTTTCGACGCTGATTCGACGGTTTTCGGTAGATCGTGTCGCGGCTAACGCTGGTAGTTCCCGGGCTCTTTGGACCGTACTCGGGTCGGTTTGACGCTGGCGCGGAGCATCGTTTCCGGGCGTTAGCGATCTTGCTCGCGCGCGCGGCGCGGGTGGACGACGGCGGGTGTTACGAGACCCTCATCTGCCGCCTCTTCGGCGTCGAGGAACATCGAGAGTATGATCTCCCGGTCGCGGCAATTACTCATCTCGCCGATTTTATCTCCGAGCACGAGGGTGGTTGGATGCGCGCCGATCCGGTACATCTGCAACCCGACCTAGGCAAGCTGATCCTGTTCGATGGCCGTAGCTATAGCCTCGGTGTGAACGAAGCCCGGCGGCTCGTGAGTGATCTCAATGCCGCCTTGGCAGCCCATGCGATCGAGATCAAGGTGGGGCGCGATCCCAAGCGCTGGTATGTGCGGCTCGAAGGTGCAGCGGCGGTTAAAACGTGGCCGCCTTCGGCGGTGGCCACGCGGCACGTAGAGGATTTTTTGCCGAAGGGCAGGGACGCTAAACGATGGGTGCGGCTCATGAACGAGGTCCAAATGGTGTTGCATGCTACCGCGGTCAACCGCGAGCGGGAGGACCGCGGTGAGCCGGCCATCAATAGCCTATGGTTTTGGGGAGCGGGAAGCTTGCCGCCTGTCGCCGCGGTTCCCGGCCGCGCCGTTTGGGGTGCGGAACCCATCATGACCGGCCTGGCAATTCTCGGCGGTTGCGCGCCCTCGCGCCTGCCCGGAAGTTTTAGAGCACTGCTGGAGCAAGCCGGGCCTGCGACCGAATGCTTGGTGGTTTTTCCCGAGGAGCCGAGCGCTCACGATCCCCAGGCCTGGCTTGAGCAGGTCGCGCGCCTTGATCGAGACTGGTTCCAGCCGCTGCTCAAGAGACTAAGACTGGGACGATTAAGGCGGGCCGATCTTTATACCGAAGGCTGTCATTTCGAGATTACCGTGAAGAGCCTGTGGCGATTATGGCGGCGGCCCGGACCAATAACACCGTAGACACGTCCTGGCGAAACCGGCGACGAACGATTCATCATATCGCGCGCGCTGGCCTCCTGGTGGTGAGCCTGGCCGTGCTCGCGGGGTGTGCGGGAAGCCTCACGCATCGCCAACCCGCCGTGGCCGGCGGATCGCCGGGGATCGTAGCGACCGCCTTGAGCCTGACCGGGGTGGCGTATCGTTACGGCGGTGATTCGCCCGCGGAAGGTTTCGACTGCAGCGGCTTCGTTAGATATGTCTACGCTAAGCATGGGATCGTGCTCCCGCGCGATACGGCATCGATGGCGGCTGCTTTAGCGCAGGTGCCTTTGGCGGCCCGTCTACCCGGCGACTTGCTGTTCTTCCACACCGCTGCCGGCCGCCCCTATACCCATGTTGGAATATATATGGGCCAAGACGAATTCGTGCATGCGCCGAGTGTCCGCGGCGGAGCGGTGCGGGTGTCGGATCTCCGGGCAGGCTATTGGCGGCAACGGCTGGCCGGGATCCGGCGGCCGGTCGTTCCCTACTGGTCGGCGCATCGGGCGTGGCTCCGGCGGGTAGAGGGGCCCGCGCCAAGCACCGATAAATAATGCTTGAGGCGCGGGCTGGCGGATACCGCCGATGAAAATTGCGTTAAAATGAAACCTACACACGCAAAGACTCTGCCCTAGCGCGCCTGAACCAGCATTTATGAAGCAAGCACTGCAGCAACGCTTAGGGCAGAGCCTCATCATGACCCCCCAGTTACAGCAAGCGATTCGCTTGTTGCAACTGTCCACCGCGGAACTGAGCCTGGAAATCCAGCAGGCGCTCGAGTCTAACATGATGTTGGAGGCTGTCGAGGATGAGCACGAAGACGGCCACGGGAGCTTGAAGTCGCTAGAAGCCGAAAGCCTCCCGTACGCCGAGCCGCCAAAAGCCGCGAGTGAGATCGAAGATGTGGCCGGCGCCGCGATCGGTCAGAATATTCCCGAGGAACTTCCGGTCGATAGCGCATGGGATGATGTCTATGACGCGTCAATGCCCCAAGCCGTTTCGGGGGACCACGCCGGTTTTGAAATTGAGAATCAGCGCGCCGCGGGCGAATCGCTGAAGGACCACCTGCTGTGGCAAACCAATCTGTCCTCGATCAGTGATATGGACAAAGCGATTGCCTATGCAATCGCCGATGCGCTGGACAATGATGGTTTCTTAAGAACAAGTCTTGATGAGCTGCGCCAATCCGTCAATCAAGACCAAATCGAACTCGACGAAATCGAGGCCGTTCTGCATTGGGTGCAGCGCTTGGATCCTCCGGGGGTTGCGGCGCGCAGCCTGCAAGAGTGTTTAGCCATTCAACTGAGTCAGCAAGACGGCGGTAATCCGTGGCTGGAACAAGCCAGGCATTTAGTGGAAAAGCATTTTGACCTCCTGGCCGAGCGTGATTACGCACGCTTGGCGCGGCGCATGAAGTTGAGCCGGGAGGAACTGCAACAGGTAGTCGCGCTGATCCAGACCATGAATCCGCGGCCCGGGGCGCACCTTCAGGATGCCCGGGTGGAATATATCGTACCGGACGTCCACGTACGAAAAAAAACCGGTGCGTGGCAGGTTGAATTAAATGCCGAGGTCATTCCGCACCTGCGCGTTAATCCCTATTACGCGAGCATGGTGCGCCGGGCCGACAACAGTCAGGACAACACCTCGCTGCGCACGCACCTGCAAGAAGCACGATGGTTTATAAAAAGCCTGCAAAGCCGAAGTCAGACATTATTGCGGGTCGCAACGGCCATCGTTGAGCGTCAGCGCGCCTTTCTAGAACACGGTGACGTGGCGATGAAGCCGCTGGTCCTGCACGATATCGCCGAGGTATTGGGCATGCACGAGTCAACGATTTCGCGCGTAACCACCCGCAAGTACATGCACACGCCCAGAGGAATTTACGAGCTCAAGTATTTTTTCTCGAGTCATTTGAGCACTTCCGCGGGCGGGGAGTGTTCCTCAACAGCCATCCGCGCTGTCATCAGAAAACTCATCGCCGCCGAGAACTCGTTGAAACCCTTGAGCGATAGCAAGCTCGCGGCGGTGTTATCGGAGCAAGGAATTAACGTCGCCAGGCGGACCGTCGCTAAATACCGCGAGGCCATGGCCATTCCGCCCTCGAATGAAAGAAAACGCCTCGTGTAGCGGTGCAGCGACACCAGCGTATTCGGTTTCAGCTCTTGCGAAACGCGGCAAGTACTTGCATCAAGTCGTGGAGCAGAACGCGCATGCTTAGAGGTTCTCTTTAGCCAATTCTAACTAACGGGAGTCGCAATGCAAATAAACGTTACCGGTCACCATATGGAAGTTACGGAAGCGATCCGCAATTACGTCGAGACAAAATTTGAAAGGATGGAACGGCATTTCGATCACGTTACGGCAATTCATGTCATTTTGGCCATCGAGAAGCAGCGGCAACGCGCGGAAGCCAAGATGCACGTCGCGGGCAGTCATCTGTTCGCTGACGCCGAGCACGACGATATGTACGCGGCAATCGATGCATTAGTGGACAAATTAGACCGCCAATTGCTGAAACACAAAGACAAGATAACGGATCATCATCGCGGGGACGGCGGCCGCAAAGCGTAGAGGGGGCTGCTTACGGTCATAGCGCACGGAACAAGAGTATAAGCGATGGGTATGGGTGAGATCCTGGTCCGCGATCGCGTCGCCGTCCAGGTCGATGTAGGCAGCAAGAAAGGCGTGCTCGAAGCCTTGGCGAGATTGATCGCGGATCAACCAGAGAAGTTAACCAGTGACGAGGTGTTCCATAGCCTGATCACGCGGGAGCGGCTCGGTAGCACCGGATTGGGACGCGGGGTTGCGATCCCGCACGGCCGGACCGCGCACGGCGATCAGCCCCGCGGGGCGTTTATTTATACTAAGACCGGCGTTGATTTCGACGCCATCGATGAGAAGCCCGTCGATCTTTTTTTTGCGTTACTGGTTCCGGACCGATGCCACGACGAGCATCTAAGGATACTCGCCGAGCTTGCGGAAATGTTCAGCGATGAGGAGTTTGTGTCCCGGATCAGGGCATGTACCGGCGCCGATACGCTCTATGAGCTACTGAGCGCATGGCCGGATCGCCCGCGAAGCTATGGCGTCGGTCACAATTAGCGATTTATTCGAAATCCATTCCGAGCGGCTTGCGCTCAAGTGGGTGGCCGGGCGCGCGGGCGGGGGGCGATCCCTATCGGGCCGGGTGTGGCGGGATCTGAACCAGGCCGGGCGCGCGGGCGGGGGGCGATCGATTAGGTCCGATGAGGTGCACCCCGCGACCAGCAGGAAGATCGTCGGGGACGCTATAAGCGCCCCGGAAACAAGGCGCGAACACAGCGCGGGCTTGGGCTCCAAGAAATCCTTGGTGGGCCACCTGAATTTGATTCATCCGAACCAGATCCAGGTCCTGGGATCCTCCGAGGTCCAATATATGTCGGGGTTGCGCGCGATCTCGCGCGAGGATGCGATCCGGCAATTGCTGAGTCACGCACCCCATTGTATCGTCGTCGCCGACAGTCAGCTCGTACCCAAGCAGCTAGGCAGGGCGTGCGAGGAAAGCACCACGCCGCTTTTCACCTCGACGCTCGCGAGCAATAAGCTCACCGATGACCTGCATTACTACCTCTCGAATCTTTTGGCCGAGGTGGTGACGCTGCACGGGGTATACTTGGAGGTGATGTCCATAGGCGTATTGCTCATCGGTGAGAGCGGGGTTGGAAAGAGCGAATTGGCTCTGGAGCTCATCACGCGCGGACACCGATTGATCGCAGACGACGCGCCGGAGTTTTCGCGCATCGCCCCCGATATCGTCAACGGCACGTGTCCGAAGGGCCTCCTCGATTTCCTCGAGGTGCGCGGGCTTGGCATCTTGAACGTTCGCGAACTGTTCGGCGCGGGGGCCTTGCGAAGCAACAAGTATTTGCGCTTGATCATTCGCCTGGAGCGATTGGAGGGTGAAGGCTTGATTAACCTCGATCGCCTGGAAGGAAGCTATAGTGCGCGCCGGGTCCTGGGATTGGATTTCCCGGAGATCGTCCTCCCCGTGGCGCCCGGCCGTAACTTGGCGGTATTGGTCGAGTGTGCCGCCCGTAACCACATCTTGCGCATGAGCGGTTATAACTCGGCCGACGATTTCATGCAGAGACAGCGCGCTTTGCTCGATAAAGCGGTTTGAGGGTTGCCGTGGCCCGGAGGTTGATCATTGTCACGGGTATGTCGGGTGCGGGAAAGACCACCGTGCTCAATGTCCTCGAGGATCTGAGCTATTACTGTATCGATAGCCTCCCCATCGATCTGGCGCCGGAATTGTTCTCTCAAATTCGCTCGGCCGAGCAACCGCTTTACGAAAACGTTGCTATCGGCATCGATGCCCGTAATTCCGCCGATGCATTGACCAACTTCCCGCGGTTTTTGCGGCAACAGCAAAGCAGCGAGCTTGCGGTGGAGCTTGTATTCGTGGAGGCCGGCGACGAAGCCTTGCTCAGGCGCTTTAGTGAGACGCGCCGCAAACACCCGCTCTCCGCAAGTGAAGTGTCGCTCACGGTCGCCATTCACGAGGAGCGGCGTTTGCTTGGGCCGCTCGCGGAGTACGCGGATTTACGCATCGACACAAGCCGCACCTCGGTCCACCAGTTGCGGGCTCTGGTGCGGGAACGAGTCGCACAAAGGCAAGCCAACATCATGTCGGTACAACTCATCTCGTTTGGATTCAAGCACGGTCTTCCCGCGGACGCCGATTTCGTTTTCGATGTACGCTGCTTACCCAATCCGCATTGGGAACCTCGGTTGCGCGACCTCTCCGGACGCGATCCACCGGTCATCGAATTCTTGGAGGCGGCGCCGCTCGTCCACGACATGACGGCTCAGCTCCGTGCGTTCTTGGACTCGTGGTTACCTCGGTTTGAAACGGACCAACGCAGTTATTTAACGGTCGCCGTGGGATGCACCGGCGGGCACCATCGGTCGGTGTATATCGTGGAACGCCTGGCGTCCCATCTTAGCTCGCAAGGACGGCATGTGCTCGTAACCCACCGCGACGGGACAGGGATCCTATGAGCGTCGGCATCTTGATCATCGGACACGACAACGTCGGTGAGTCGCTTCGCGATAATGCGGTAAAGACATTCGGAGCAGAGCCGCTGCCGCTCGCCGTCGTCAGCATCGGACGCGACTGTGAACCGGAACGAGCCCACGCTCAAGCCAGCGCCATGATCCAAGCCCTAGACCAAGGCGACGGCGTGCTCGTCCTGACGGATATCTGTGGCGCCACACCGTGCAATATCGCAACCCGGCTGCTGGGTGAAGCGCGCGTGAAAATCGTAACCGGCGTCAATCTGCCGATGCTGCTGCGAGTACTGAACTACGCCGATCTAGGCCTGGAGCGGCTCGTCGACAAGGCCATTACCGGCGGTCGCGACGGGATCGTGGAAATCAGCGATACGGATTAGCGGTGGATGATGTTCCGTAATGTTCGGATCATTAATAAGCTCGGCTTGCATGCCCGCGCGGCCGCGCGTTTCGTGCAACTGGCGTCGCGCTTTCAATGCGAGGTCACGATTCGCAGAAATGGCAAGGAAGTCAACGGCAAGAGTATTATGGGGGTCATGATGCTCGCCGCTCACAACGGGGCCGAGATCGAAATCCTTGCGAGTGGACCCGACGAGCGGCAGGCCATCGCAAGCTTAGAGGATCTAGTGGCTAACAAATTCGGTGAGTCGGAATGAGCATTTCCCTCCACGGTGTTGGCGTCTCTCGAGGCATCGCCATGGGGCGGGCTCATATTCTCCACCGCGACCAGCTCGATATTAGCGAGTACTGTTTGACAGAAGAGTATATCGTCGCGGAAGTACGCCGGTTCGAGCACGCCGTGCTCACCGCCAGGCAGCAATTGCGCGCGATCCGGGACCATATTCCACCCGCGACCGCACCCGACATCGCTGCGTTCATCGACACCCATCTATTGATGTTGGAGGACTCGACCTTGACGCAAGAGCCCGTGCGGCTGATTACCGAGCGGCGCTGTAACGCTGAATGGGCCTTGAAAATCCAGCGCGATGCGTTGGTGGCGGTTTTCGAGGAAATGGATGATCCCTATCTAAGGACACGCAAGGATGATGTTGATCACGTCGTCAATCGCATGCAACGCATTTTGCTTAATCAGGGCCCGATGCGGCACGAGGTCCCCGATAGCCGGCTGCGGGGCTACATCGTGCTGGCGGATGACCTCACACCCGCGGATACGGTGCTCATGCAACATCACGGCATCGCGGCGTTCGCGACCGAGCACGGTGGCCCAACCTCACATACGGCGATCCTCGCGCGTAGCCTAGGCATCCCGAGCATCGTGGGCCTGCATCAAGCTCGCCGCTACGTGCGTGAAGAAGACCTGGTCATCATCGATGGGATCTCGGGCGTGCTTTTGGTCGATCCGGACCCTGAGACGATCCGGTATTACGAAGGATTACAGCAGCAAGAGCGGGTCTATTTCGCCGAGTTAATCAAGCTGAAGGGCGCGCCGGCGATGACCGGGGACGGCATTACGATTTGCCTGGAAGCCAATATCGAGTTGCCGAAGGATTTCGAATCGGTCCTGAACGTCGGGGCCCTGGGCGTGGGCCTTTATCGCACCGAATATCTCTATATGAACCGGGATCATCCGCCGGCCGAGGAAGAACAGTTCCAGGTGTATTCCCAAGCCTTGCATGCCTTGCAAGGCATCCCGATTACGATAAGAACGCTGGACCTGGGAGCCGACAAGCAGGTCGATGGCAGCGGCGGGCGGGAACGGCCGGTGCTTGCGAATCCGGCGCTCGGGTTGCGCGCGGTGCGTCTATGTCTCAAGGAGCCGGGACTGTTTCTGCCTCAGTTGCGCGCCATCATTCGGGCCTCGGCCCTCGGGCCGGTGCGGCTTCTCATCCCGATGCTTTCAAACCTCCAAGAGCTTTATCAAGTGCTTGCGATTATCGCGGATATCCGCGCGGAATTTCGATCAAACGCCGTCCTGTTCGATCCGGACATGCGCATCGGCGGCATGATCGAGACGCCCGCGGCGGCCATGTGCGCCGATCTTTTCGCCAAGCAGCTTGATTTTCTCTCGATAGGAACCAATGACCTTATTCAGTACACGATGGCGGTCGATCGAGTCAATGACGAGGTCAGTTATCTGTATGATCCGGTCCATCCGGCGGTGCTGCGCTTGATCCGCATAATCATCCAGGCGGCTAGGGATCACAAAAAGCCCGTCGCCATGTGCGGTGAGATGGCCGGCGATCTGCGCTACATACGCCTTCTCCTCGGGCTTGGCTTGCGCGATTTCAGCGTGCACCCGGCGGTCTTGTTGGAAGTAAAGAAAATCATCAACAATACCCGCCTCACGGAGGTCATGCCTCTATCCGAGCAACTGCTGGCGGCGAGCAGCAGCAGTGAAATAAACGAGTTGCTCGGACGCATCAACGCCGGCTTAAACTAAGGCGCCTCGGCAGAATCCCACGTGCGCCGCCGGAGGCGTGCTCGCGGAAAGTGTTGATACCCTATGACCCAAGCATCTAAAAATACAGGGCAAGAGACCGCGGAGATCCTGCGGGGCATGCTGCAAGACGCGCTTTCGGAAGGTGATCTCGTCACCGTCGGTAAGGCTCTTGCGGATCGCCATTCTTCCGAGATCGCCGATCTGATCGAGTCCCTGCCCCCGCACCAACGCCTACAAGTGTGGCAACTTATCTCACCTGAACAACAGGGCGCTGTCTTATCCCATGCACAGGATGGGGTACGTGCAGGCTTATTGGAGCACATGAGTGCGGACAGAGTAGCGGATGTGACACGCGGCCTTGCGACTGACGACGCCGCCGACATCTTGCAGGACTTGCCGGAAACGGTGCTCGATAGCGTGTTGCGGGTTATGGACGAGCAAAACCGTGTCCGCTTATCTTCGGTTTTGTACTACCCGGAGGATACGGCCGGTGGTTTGATGAATACCGATGCCATCACCGTCCGCAGTGATGTAGACCTCGAAGTTGTCATTCGCTATCTGCGCTGGCGCGCCGAGATCCCGGAAAAAACCGATAACCTCATAGTGGTCGATCGCAACCACAGGTATCAAGGTCTGCTTCCGATTACGGCCTTGCTTACCAATGATCCCGATCGCAAGGTCGAGCGCGTGATGGTCAGGGAACCGGAAGCGATCCCCGCCGATCTCCCGGCGGCCGAAGTGGCCAAGAGGTTCGAGCAACGCGACTTGGTGTCGGCGCCGGTGGTCGATCAAAACGGCCGCTTAATCGGCAGGATCACCGTCGATGATGTGGTCGATGTGATCCGAGACCAAGGTGACCATTCGCTGATGAGCCTCGCGGGTTTAGACGAAGGCGACGACATGTTCGCGCCGATCGCGGTGAGCGCGCCGCGCCGTGCGGTGTGGTTGGGCGTCAATCTGATTACGGCGTTTCTTGCGGCCTGGGTCATCGGGCGCTTTGAGGCCACGCTGCAAGAGATCGTCGCGCTAGCGATCCTGATGCCGATCGTCGCCGGCATGGGGGGCGTCGCCGGCAGTCAGACGCTTACGATCATGATTCGGGGTTTGGCCTTGGATCGGGTGGGCCAGGACAACTTGGGATCGCTGCTCAAGAAGGAGATCGCCGTGGGTGTTTGCAATGGGCTGCTCTGGGCCGTCGTGGTCGGGATAGTGACCGCCGCGTGGTTTTCGGACGTGGGCCTCGGCTTGATCCTCGGTCTTGCGCTTTTGACCAATCTAGCCGCTGCGGCCGTGGCTGGGACGCTCATTCCGCTCGGCCTGAAGAAACTCGGCATCGATCCGGCGCTTGCCGGAGGGTTATTTTTAACCACGGTGACCGATGTTGTCGGATTCTCCGTATTTCTGGGCCTCGCCGCCGTGTTTTTAACCTAGGCCATGCGCCGCGCGTCAAATCGAATCATTAAACCAGAGAGCAACCCGCCATGGCCGTAGCGAAATCGAGACTCGATTTATTCTCCTTCCGCGGTAATGTGCGGGTGCTGCACTTGACCTGGTTTGCATTCTTTCTTAGCTTCGTGGTCTGGTTCAACCATGCACCGCTGCTCGCCGCGATCCGCGACAGCTTGAGTCTCAGCGACCAGCAGGTGAAGACCCTGCTGATCCTCAACGTGGCGCTGACGATTCCGGCGAGTATCATCGTCGGCATGCTGGTCGATAAACTCGGCCCGCGCCGGACTTATGCGGTCCTGTTGATCTCATCGAGCTTCCTGTGCTTCTTTTTTGCCCTTGCCCAGAGCTACCCGATGCTCGCGCTCGGGCGATTCTTGCTCGGTTTCGCCGGCGCCGGGTTCGCCATCGGGGTGCGCATGATCAGTGAATGGTTCCCGGCCAAACAAGTGGGTCTCGCCGAAGGGATCTATGCCGGTTGGGGTAACTTTGGCGCGGCGGCGGGAGCGATGGTCCTGCCCGCGCTCGCCTTGGCATTCGGAGGTGAGCACGGCTGGCGCTACGCGATTGCGCTCACCGGCGCGGCGATCCTGGTTTATGCCTTTATCTACTACGCGAGCGTCCGCGACGCGCCCGAGGGATCGACCTATTTCCGGCCCAACAAGAGCGGTGGCCTGGAAGTGACGAGCAAGGGCGATCTGTTGTTGTATGTCCTGATTAATATCCCCTTGTACGCCGCGCTCGCCGTGCTGATATGGAAGCTGGTGACCCTGGACCTGTTGAGCTTCGCGATAGCCGGGGTCATCGACGGCCTGCTGGCGGTTCTCTTTTGCTATCAGGTCTATCATATCTACAAGGTCAACGCCGGGATCTTCGTGCGCCCGGTTCCGGAGCTATACCGCTACAAGTTCAGGCAGGTCGCCATCCTGAATCTCGCCTATATGGTGACCTTAGGGTCGGAGCTTGCCGTGGTCTCGATGCTGCCCCTGTTCATAATGGACACCTTCCATGCTTCCCAGGTGGCGGCCGGTCTCCTGGCCGCGCCGTTCAGCCTCATCGTCGTGTTCGCGCGGCCGTGTGGCGGGTTGTTGAGCGATCGCGTCGGCCGCAAGAAAACTTTACTGATGGTATTGGCCGGCCTCACCTTGGGGTACCTGCTTCTGAGCCAGATGAGTAGCAACTGGCCGCTGCCGCTCGCGGTCGGCGCCATGGTCGGCTGCGGCTTGTTCGTGCATTTCGGGACCGGTGCGGTGTTCGCGGTGGTGCCGCTCATCCAACGTCGGCTGACGGGTCAGATCGCCGGCATGACCGGAGCCTATGGCAACATGGGCGGTGTCGCGTTTTTAACCGTGCTGTCCTTCGTGAGCCCGCAGGTTTTTTTCCTGGTCATTGCCGGCACGGCCCTAGCCGTGCTGGTCGCGATCAGTTTCCTAGAGGAGCCCAAGGGTGCGATGGCCGAGATCTTGCCCGACGGCACCGTGCAGCTCATCGAGGTGGAATAGGCCGCCGGCCGCGCGCTAGCCCGGAGCATCCTCCTCGTGCCTGCCAGCCTCGAGGTCGGCGTCGGTCAATATTCCGATCGCGGCCGCAAGGAGATCAACCAGGATTTCCACGGGGCGATGTTCCCCGTTGAGCCGCTGCGCGCCACCAAGGGCATCGCCATTGCCATCGCCGATGGTATCAGCTCGAGCGAGGCCGGGCAGATCGCCGCCGAGGCGTGCGTCACGGGATTCCTGGAGGATTATTTCTGCACGCCGGAGTCCTGGACGGTCAGGAAATCCGCGCAAAAGGTACTGACGGCGCTCAATAGCTGGTTATACAGTCAGAGTGGTGAGCAAAACCCCGCCCGCGCTCACGTGAGCACCCTGAGCGCGCTGGTCATCAAGTCGGCGACCGCCCATCTCTTTCATGTAGGAGACAGCCGCATCTACCGGTTGCGCGATGGACAGATCGAACAAATCACGACCGATCATCACGTCTGGGTATCGGCCGGGAGGAACTATCTGAGCCGCGCCATGGGCGCCGGCACGCATCTGGACATCGACTATTTCCAGGTGCCGGTGGCGCAGGGCGACATCTTCGTGCTGGCCACGGATGGCGTGCATGAATACCTCGAACGCAATCATCTCGTGGACTTGATTGCGCAGGGAGGTGATAACCTCGATGGGAGCGCGAAAGCGATCGTCGAAACCGCCCTGGCGCGGGGTAGCCCGGATAACCTGACCTGCCAGGTGGTGCGGATCCTAAACCTCCCCCTCCGGGATCCGGACGAGGTCTATCGGCAGTTGACCGCGCTGCCGTTCCCTCCCGAGTTGGAACCGGGTATGGTCATCGACGGCTACCGGGTCCTACGCGATCTCCATACCAGCAAGCGTACCCAGATCTACCTGGCGCTCGATGCCGAGACCGATACCCGGGTCGTGCTCAAGACCCCCTCGGTGAATTATCTGGACGACCCGGCCTACCTCGAGTGTTTTCTACTCGAGGAATGGATCGGGCGGCGGATTGACAATCCCCATGTCCTCAAGGTACGCGGGCACGAGCGCCGGCGGCGTTTTCTCTACCATGTCACCGAGTACATCGAGGGGCAGACCTTGCGCCAGTGGATGCACGACCATCCGGAGCGCCGCTTGGGAGAGGTCCGGGCCATGGTTGAACAAGCCGCGAAGGGGTTGCAAGCCTTCCACCGCATGGAGATGCTGCACCAGGACTTGAAGCCGGAGAACCTGATGATTGATTCGATGGGAACCGTGAAGATCATCGACTTCGGGTCCGCCAAGGTCGCGGGCCTGGCGGAAATCGCGACACCCATCGAGCGCCTCCAGGTGCTCGGGACGCGCAATTACACGGCGCCTGAATACCTGCTCGGCGAACCGGGGAGCAACCGCTCGGATATCTTCTCGCTTGGAGTGATCGCCTACGAGCTGCTGACCGGCCGCTTGCCCTACGGCGAGATGCCCGAACACTGGGCCGCGGCGGCGCCGGCGGCCCGCTGGCGCTACACGTCCGCCTGCGATTACAACACGGCGATCCCGCCTTGGATCGACGGTGCGTTGCGCAAGGCCGTGCACAGCGATCCTACCCGCCGCTGTGCCGAGCTGTCGGAATTCCTGCATGATCTGCGTCGACCGAATCCCGAGTATTCCCGCACGCGGCAGCGCTCGCTTCTGGAGCGGAACCCGGTCGGATTCTGGCGGGGGCTCGCGATTCTCCTTCTTTTTACCGTCGCTTATCTGCTGTTTTTGATATCGCGGTAGCCGCCTAGCAGTTTCCTTTCATAATCATCGCCGCGATCCTGTCAGACAAGGCGCGCCGTTTCTGCTACCATGGCGCCCCTTACGACGTTCAAGCTATCCATGCGTATTCACGTCCTCGGTTCCGCCGCTGGCGGCGGTTTTCCCCAATGGAACTGTAACTGCCCGAATTGCAAAGGTCTGCGCACGGGGTCCTTGCGCGCCCGCGCGCGTTCGCAATCCTCGATAGCCGTCTCCGCCAACGGCGTCGATTGGGTGCTGTTCAACGCCTCGCCCGACATACGCACCCAGTTAGTTTCTGTGCCCGCCTTACAGCCCGGCCGCGGCGTGCGCGACACGGGGATCTGCGCCATCGTGCTTGTCGATGCCCAGATCGACCACACCACCGGTTTGATGATGCTACGCGAACATAAACAGCCGTTGGACGTCTATTGTACTAACATGGTTTATCAAGATCTGACGACGGGCTACCCATTGTTTCGAGTCCTAGAGCACTATTGCGGGGTCGAATGGAATACGCTGCCCATCGACGGCGAGTCGTTCACCGTACCCCGCGCCGCAAACTTGCGCTTCACCGCCGTGCCTTTGCGAAGCGAGGCGCCCCCTTATTCGCCCCACCGCCACGACCCGCACCGCGGCGATACGATCGGCGTCAAGGTCGAAGACCTCGATACGTCAAAAGTCTTGTTTTATGCGCCAGGCCTCGGCGAAGTCGATGACCAGGTATACCGCAACTTGTCGGACGCCGATTGCGTGCTCGTCGATGGCACCTTGTGGACCGAGGACGAGCTCCTGCGGTTCGGGATCAGCACCAAGCTCGCAAGCGATATGGGGCACCTCGCGCTCGCCGGGGAGGGAGGCATGTTGAGCATCCTGGAGTCACTGTCACAGCCGCGCAAGGTGCTCATCCATATCAATAACACCAACCCGATCCTCAACGAGGACGGTCCGGAGCGGCAGGCGCTGACCGAACGCGGCATCGAGGTGGCGTATGACGGCATGGAGATCGTGCTGTGAATGATACAAACGTCAGCGAGCCAGCCGCGTGGACGCGCGCCCGATTCGAGCAAGAACTGCGTTCCATGGAACGGTACTATCATATCCACCATCCCTTCCATGTGCTCATGAACAGCGGCAAGCTCGATGAGAATGGCGTGCGGGGATGGGTCGCGAACCGCTTTTACTATCAGGTGAGCATCCCCATCAAGGATGCCGCCGTGCTCTCGAACTGTCCCGATCGCGAGGTGCGCCGCCAATGGATCCAGCGCATCGTCGATCACGACGGCGGCGCGGGCGATGAGGGAGGCATCGACGCCTGGCTACGGCTTGGCGAGGCGGTGGGGCTCACACGCGAGGAGCTGTGGTCACACGAGCGGGTAGTGCCCGGGGTGCGTTTCGCGGTCGATGCCTATGTGAACTTCGCCCGCCGCGCCACCTGGCAAGAGGCGGCCTGTTCCTCGCTGACCGAGCTTTTCGCCCCCGCGATCCACCAGCAACGCCTCGACCGTTGGCCCGAGCATTATCCCTGGATCCAGCCCGAGGGCTATGCCTACTTTCGCCAGCGGTTGCGGGAAGCGCGGCGCGATGTCGAGCACGGGCTGGCGATCACGCTCGACACTTTCCGTAGCCGCACCGAGCAGCAGCGCGCGCTTGTAATTTTAAAGTTTAAGCTCGATGTGCTGTGGACGATGCTCGATGTACTATGGCTCGCGTATGTGGATCACCGGCCGCCATATTTCAATGTCGTGCCTTGAGCGATGAGCGCGCATTTCGCCGACGACTGCATCCCTCAGATCGCCCCCCTGTTTCGCTTGCAGTGGGAGGAGGCGCAGCAAGCCTATGTCATTCTGTATCCGGAAGGCATGGTCAAGCTCAACAAGACCGCCGGGGAGATCCTCACGCGGTGCGACGGTAAAACCACCTTGAGCGCTATCATCGACGACCTCGAAGGGCAGTTTTCCGGGGCTAAAATCGGCGACGAGATCCGGCATTTTATGGAGACCGCACATGAGCAGGGTTGGGTTCGAATCACCGGCGCGGCCTAAGCCACTGTGGCTGCTGGCGGAGTTGACCTATGCCTGTCCGCTGCAGTGTCCTTACTGCTCGAACCCCGTCGATTATGCGCGCGCTAAGGACGAACTCAGCACCGAGGATTGGCTCACGGTACTCCGGCAAGCCCGCGCGCTAGGCGCGACGCAATTGGGTTTCTCCGGCGGCGAACCGCTGGTGCGGCGCGATCTTGAAATTCTAATCAGGGAAGCTCGATCCTTAGGCTTTTATACCAACCTTATCACCTCCGGGCTCGGCATGGATGAGGCTCGCCTCCAAGCGTTCCGCGAGGCCGGATTGGACCATATCCAGATCAGTTTCCAGGCGAGCCGGAAGGATCTCAATGATTATCTGGCGGGAACGGAAGCGTTCACGCACAAGGTCGAGATGGCGCGCGCCGTAAAAAAACACGGCTACCCGATGGTCCTGTGCTTTGTGACTCATCGCGATAACATCGACCAGATCGAGCACATGCTGCGTCTCGCCAGCGACCTCAATACCGACTACGTGGAGCTCGCCACGACGCAGTATTACGGCTGGGCCTTTCACAACCGCGATCGCTTGCTGCCCAGCCGTGAGCAACTCGAGCGGGCGGAGGCCATCGCCCATGCCTATCAGCAAAGCATGAAAGGCAGGATGAAAATCTTGTATGTCGTTCCAGACTATTATGAGAACCGCCCCAAAGCCTGCATGAACGGCTGGGGCGCCGTGTTTCTCTGCATCGCGCCCGATGGCACCGCGCTCCCCTGCCATGCCGCCCGGCAACTCCCCGGGCTGGATTTCCCGAATGTCCGCCACCACGGCATCGAGTGGATCTGGAACGAGTCATCCGCCTTCAACCGCTATCGCGGTTTCGAGTGGATGCGCGAGCCGTGCCGCTCCTGTCCGGAGCGCTTCAAGGACTTCGGCGGGTGCCGCTGCCAAGCTTACATGCTCACCGGCGACGCCGCGAACGCGGACCCGGTTTGCGATCTCTCGCCCCACCATGATCGGGTCCTTGCCGCCATCGGGCGCGCCGCCCAGCGTGCTGAACAGCCCGTGGTGTTTAGAAACACCAAGAATTCCCAGTTACTCGGTTGAGGAACCGTGACGATACGCCTTGCTCAAACGCCGGCGCTACTTCCTGCAACACGACCCGAATCTCCGGGCGGATGATTGAGGGGATCAGGTCCTGTTCAACGGCTGTCTCGACCACCGTGTTAGGCGCTGGCGATCAAGACAACCAATGCAATAATGCTGAGAACGCTGCGTACGGCATGTAATTGGCCCCAGTGAACGAGTAACTCGCGTGCGTTTGAGGACGTTCTGTCCAGTGTGGGTTCGAGCAACTGCCGGGTCGTCGGCATGATGACTACTAAGGTGAACGGAATGACGAGCCCAAGGAGTAAACCGCCAACCAGCCACCCAAGCGTGCCGCCTGCAAACCATGCCACCACCGCGGAAAGAAAACCGAGTGCAGCGAGTGACGCTTGCATAACCGCCGCCCTGCGGTAGCTCGGCGCAAAAACGGTTGCGGCAAGCTTAGTACCGCACTCCATCCGTGCAGGGTGTTCAACAAGGTTAATATAAACAGCGGCACCGGCAAACAAGCCGCATGCGACCATCGCAACCAACTGAGCTACCGTCTGAAGCATTGTCATGACTTGACTCTTTCTCAGCGGCCAATGTTGAAGCTCACCGGACCGCCGCTTGCGGCGCGTCCGTGTGGAGCGCTTGCTTAGGAGCGGGTTTTCCCCTCTGCTGCAACCCCAACGGCTGATGAGGTGGCCACACTGGAACCGGTAGCAATAACGTCAAGGCCGACCGGATTACCAGCGCCATCGCGCCGGACTTCGATAGACGCGTTCGGATGCTCAACAAAATAAAGGACAGAGGAGGTTGTTTGGTGCAAACGAGCTGCCTCAGTTCGCAGTTCGTCGCCGGCTCTCTTATAGTACCACCACGCGAAGAACCAAGTTACCACTGAACCGACCAACGTCGAGATCAGTGGAATCAGAAACTGAGACAAGGATTCGCACATTGTACCTTCCACACTTAACAATTGCTTAGGCAGAATCTGTCAACGCCCTATATTTGGACTCCGTGCATCGTGGCCTCTAGGTGAGTATAGATGAGTTCGTTCAAGCGCTCCAACAAGAAGGTACGGCTATGCGTCCATAGCTGCCCCTGTTCCTCATCATCGCCTGCGACCTCTTTTCCGATTCAAGCCCGTTCCCTTATACTAGCCAAGCGAAGGTGCCGGCCGAGGTGGCGGAACAGGCAGACGCGCCAGACTCAAAATCTGGTGGGGGAAACCCCGTGTGGGTTCGATTCCCACTCTCGGCACCAAGCAAGCATCCAGCACCGTCCAACCACGTCCATAAAACCCGCGTATTACATAGCTCCAACGCCATTTTACTGCCCCAAACAGTCCGGCGAGGGTCATTGACAGCCGGGGGCAACTGGGGGGCAATATTGGGAGCAACAGGATTTAGAGGTGGGGGCAACTCCAGCCTTTGCCAATGTCTCTGACCCCATACCGCAATTCGTAACGCTAAGCCGAAGGACAAACCCCGCCATTCCTACGTCGGTACGGGCTTCGGTGCGTTGGTGCCGCTTGTTGGGGATTGCCCATCACCAAGCACAAGCTATCGGCGTAAGCCGTCGCATCAAACCAATACGGCGAACCCAACAAAAATGGGCCGCCGTTTTCTTTGTGCGACACGTAGATCGGCGACCGGATCAACAAGACCATCGAAAAGCTCGCCGGTGCCAACGAAGTGCTGCAAGGGATCGCGTTTCCCGACTTCAACGACGACGACAAGCTCGGCAAGGGCAAGGAGATGGTCGATCGCCTCTCCAACTTGGTGGCCATCTTCAATAACCCGGCGCTCGATTTTCGCGGCAACCGCGCCGAGGGCGACGATCTCTTGGGCGACGCCTACGAATACCTGATGCGCCACTTCGCCACCGAGTCGGGCAAGAGCAAGGGGCAGTTCTACACTCCGGCCGAGGTATCCCGCGTCATGTCCATGGTGATTGACCTGGGTGCGGCCATGAGGGCCGACCAAAGCATCTACGACCCCACCTGCGGCTCCGGCTCGCTGCTCTTGAAAGCCCACGACGAAGCTAAAAGCCGCACCCGGCTGGACCTCGCCCTCTACGGGCAGGAAATGGACAATGCCACCGCCGCCTTGGCGAAGATGAACATGGTCCTGCACGACTGTCCGACGGCGGAGATCTGGAAGGACAATTCGCTGGCCGCGCCCTACTTCAAGCAGGCCGACGGGCGGCTCAAGACCTTCGACTTCGTGGTGGCCAATTTCCCGTTCTCGAACAAGGCGTGGAGCAACGGCCTCGACCCGGCCCATGATCTCTACGGTCGCTTCGTGTACGGTATCCCGCCCGCGAAGAATGGCGACTATGCGTTCCTCTTGCACATCCTTAGCAGCCTCAAGAGCACCGGCAAGGGCGCGGTTATCCATCCCCACGGTGTGCTGTTTCGCGGCGGCGCCGAGGCCGACATCCGCAAACGCCTCGTCAGGCAGGGCTACATCAAAGGCATCATCGGCCTGCCCGCCAACTTGTTCTATGGCACCGGCATCCCCGCCTGCATCCTGGTGCTGGACAAGGAAAACGCCGGGGCCCGCAAAGGCATCTTCATGATCGACGCATCCAAGGCCTACATCAAGGACGGCAACAAGAACCGCCTGCGCGCCCAAGACATCCACAAGATCGTGGACGCCTTCACCCGGCAGGTGGAGATTGCCAGGTATTCGCGCATGGTGCCGCTGGCCGAGATCAGCGACCCAAAGAATGACTTCAATCTTAATCTACCGCGCTACATCGACAGTACCGAGCCGGAAGATTTGCAGGACATCGACGGCCACCTGCGCGGCGGCATTCCCGACCGCGACATCGACGCCCTTGATCCTTACTGGCAGGTCTTTCCCGCCGTGCGCGCGCTGTTGTTCGAGTCGGCAGGCCGTCCCGGCTACAGCCGGCTGAAGTTGCCGGTGGCTGAGATCAAGAACGCCATCTTCGGCCATCCCGAATTTACCGCGTTCAACGCGGCCGTCACCGCAATCTTCGCCGAGTGGAAGGCCGCCAACGCCCCGCGCCTCCATGCCATCGCCCAGGGCGACCACCCCAAGGCGCTGATCGAAACCCTGTCAGAAAACCTACTGGAGACCTTTCGACAGGTCGGGACAACCGGCCTCGAATCAAGCCGTCATACCGGCATGGAGTGCCGGTATCCAGTTGACAGGGACGTTACCTCGTCCGTCGTCCCGAGCGTGTGGGTTCCGGCAATCCCTGCCGGAACGACGAGCAAAGACCTTCATTCAACGGCATTCGGGTCGTCACTACTGGACGCCTACGACGTCTATCAACACCTCATGGACTACTGGGCGGCGACGATGCAGGACGATGTGTATCTCATCGCCCATGCTGGCTGGGTGGAGGCCGCCAAGCCGCGCCTGATCGTCGAAACGAAGGAGCAGAAAAGCAAGGAACAGCCGGATTTCACGGTGGGTAAACAGAAGTTCAAGTCGGACCTGATCCCGGCCACGCTGCTGGTCGCCCGCTACTTCGCTGCCGAGCAGGCGGCCATCGAGGCGCTGGAAGCGGAACTGGGTGGGCTGGAGCAGAAGCTCGACGAACTCAAAGCGGAACACGCAGGCGAGGGCGGCCTGTTGGAAGAGGTGGTGGACGACAAGGGCAAGATCACCAAGGCTAGCCTCAAGGCACGAATCACTGAAATCAAGCATATCGCCGTCAGGCCCGCGAACTCCACCGTCATTCCCGCGAAAGCGGGAATCCAGTCGGATCAAGAAGAACTCGATGCACTCAATCAGTGTTTGCGGTTGCTCGACAGCGAATCGGAAACCAACCGCAAGGTGAAGGCCGCGCAGGATGCGTTGGAGGCCAAAGTCGCCGCGAAGTACGGCAAGCTCACCGAGGCCGAGATCAAGACCCTCGTGGTAGACGGCAAATGGCTGGCCCAACTGGCCGCCGATGTGCAGAGCGAACTGGACCGCGTCTCGCAGGCGCTCACGGGCCGCGTCCGAGAGCTGGCCGACCGCTACGCCACGCCCCTACCGCAGCTTGCCGAGGACGTAGAAACCCGCGCCGCGTGCGTGAACGAACATCTGAAGAAGATGGGGTTCGTCGTCCATGGCTAACGCGCCAGTGAAAACGGACAAGGAGCCGGTGGGCGTTGAGGATGCCCGCGCCGATTACCAATCTTCCGCTGTCAGTTCACCACCGGTATCGCCCGGCTACAAGGCGACCGAGGTGGGGGTCATTCCGGAGAATTGGGAGGCGAGGAAACTCGGAGGACTGGCAACTTTTCGAACGGGACCGTTCGGTAGCGCATTGCACAAATCTGATTACGCCAATGATGGTGTGCCGGTCGTAAACCCGATGCACATCATCGATGGCGATATAGTGCCTACTCGGACTATGACCATCACCGAATCCGCCGCGAAGAAGCTCTCGGATTTCAGGCTCAAGGTTGGTGAGATAGTCATTGGCCGGCGGGGCGACATGGGGCGGTGCGCCGTTGTGCGGAACGAACATAACGGCTGGCTATGTGGGACGGGATCGATGATGTCCGTCCGTCCCGGGGCGTTGATGCTGATTTTCTTCAGCGCGTACTTTCCAGCGCCCCCGTGGTCGCCGCCATCGAGGACTCGTCGGTTGGATCGACGATGATCAACCTCAATCAGGGCACGCTAAGCGGGTTATTTGTTCAGTCTCCACCCTTACGAGAACAACGCGCCATCGCGGCGGCGCTGAGGGATGTGGATGCGCTGCTGGGTGCGCTGACCCGGCTCATCGCCAAGAAGCGCGACCTCAAACAGGCCGCCATGCAGCAGCTCCTCACCGGCTCGCGACGCCTGCCGGGCTTCAGCGGGGAGTGGGAGGTGAAGCGGTTCGGCGACTTATTTCAGTTTCTGAACACGGCCAACAATCCTCGTGCTGATCTCTCGGAGTTTTGTGACATCGGTTATATCCACTATGGAGACATTCACATGTCTACGGCGGCATTTCTTGATTGTGCCACCGAAGCGCTGCCCCTGATCGCAAAGGCAAGGGTTGCCAATATCCCGCTGGTCGAAGATGGCGATCTGGTCATGGCCGATGCATCGGAGGACTATGAAGGCATTGGCAAATGCGTGGAGATTCGCAATGCGAGTGGGCGGAAGATTGTCGCCGGTCTGCATACGTTCCTGCTCAGAGGCAACCCGCATCTCGTCGCCAACGGATTCAAGGGCTATCTACAGTTTATTCCGTCGGTTAAGGCCGCCTTGGTGCGATTCGCCACCGGCATTTCGGTCTATGGTGTTTCAAAGAACAACGTCAAAAGCATCGAAGTGTTTCTTCCTACAGTTGACGAACAAACCGCCATCGCAACCGTCCTCTCCGACATGGATGTCGAGATCGCCGCCCTCGAAGCCCTGCTAGCCAAGACCCGCGCCCTCAAGCAGGGCATGATGCAGGAGCTTCTCACCGGGAGGACGCGCCTGGTATGAGCACGGCAACCCGGACGAACTCGAACGGGAGACAACCATGAAAATCTCCACTATCCTCGATCACATTGATAACGGGCACGTAGCCCTGCCCGAGTTCCAGCGTGGCTATGTGTGGAATCGCGACCAGGTGCGTGGGCTGTTCGATTCCCTCTACCGCCGCCATCCCGTCGGCGGTCTGCTCGTGTGGGCCACCGAATCGAGGACGGCGACTCATCGCGGCGATGGGCCGTTGGCGGCGGGGGTCGTGAAGCTGCTGCTCGACGGCCAGCAGCGCATGACCTCGCTCTACGGAGTGGTGCGCGGCAAGCCGCCGAAGTTCTTCGACGGCCACGCCCAGGCGTTCACCGGGCTGCGCTTCCATCTCGATACCGAGACCTTCGCGTTCTACCAGCCGGTGAAGATGCAGGACGATCCGCTGTGGATTGATGTGACTGAGTTGATGCAGAAAGGCACCGCCGGACTGGGCGCGTTTGTGACGCGCCTGAGTGCGCAACCAGCACTTGTGGCGAAGGTTGGCGAGTATGTCGGACGGCTCAGCCGGTTGCTGGGCATCACTGACGTGGAGCTTCATGTCGAGGAAGTCACCGGCGCGGACAAGACACTTGATGTGGTAGTGGACATCTTCAACCAGGTGAACAGCGGCGGCACGAAGCTCTCCAAGGGCGACTTGGCGCTGGCCAAAATTTGCGCTGACTGGCCCGAGGCTCGCGACACCATGAAGGCCAAGCTCAAGCAGTGGGCCAAGGCCGACTACCATTTCAACCTCGATTGGCTGTTGCGCTCGGTGAACACCGCGCTGACCGGCGAGGCCAAGTTCCAGTTCCTGCACGACAAGAGCGCGGAAGAAATCCAGAACGGCCTCAAGCGCGCCACGAAGCACATCGACACTAGCCTGAACCTGATCAGCGGACGGCTGGGGCTCGATCACGACCAGGTATTTTTCGGGCGCTTCGGCGTACCCGTGATGGTGCGCTACCTCGACCGGCGAACGGGGACCATGGGCGAAAAGGAGCGGGACAAACTGCTCTTCTGGTTTGTGCAGGCAGGCATGTGGGGCCGGTTCTCGGGCTCCACCGAGTCGTTCATCGATCAAGACCTGGCCGCGCTGGACGGGGAAGACGGCGGCCTCGACAAGCTGCTGGAGCAACTGCGGCTGTGGCACGGCGGCCTGCGGGTCGAGCCGGGACACTTTACGGGCTGGAGTCTGGGTGCTCGCTTCTATCCCGTGCTCTACCTGCTGACGCGGATGGGCGGAGCACGGGACTGGGGCACCGGCCTGGCGCTCAAAGCCAGCCTGCTCGGCAAGATGAGTCGGCTGGAGGTACATCACATCTTTCCCAAGGCGCAGCTCTACAACCACAAGTTCAAGCGGCCGGAGGTGAATGCCCTGGCGAACTTCTGCTTCCTGACCAAGGACACCAATCTCGACATCAGGGATCGGCTGCCGGAGGAATACTTCCCGGAAGTGGAGAAAGCGCACCCCGGCGCGCTGGCTTCACAATGGATTCCTAGCGACCCCGCGCTGTGGAAGATGGAGAACTACCGCGGCTTCCTCGAAGCGCGGAAAGCGCTCCTTGCGGGAGAGGTCAACCAGCGGATGGAAGGGCTTCTCCACGGGGAGACGCGCTGGCTCGAAGGACCGGCGGCGGCATTGCCCACCGCGGCTGTGATGGGGGGAGGTATCACCAGTGACGCCGAGGAAGCGCAGCTCGAATCGCTCAACGCCTGGATGGAGGAACACCGCCTGCCTCGCGGGGTATTAGCGTACGACTTCGCCGATGCCTCGACCGGTGAGCAGAAGGCCGTGTTCGATCTGGCGTGGGCAAGCGGAATCCAGGAGGAATTGAGCCAGCCGGTTGCGATCCTCTTGAACGAGAGCAACGAGACCCTAGCTATTGCGAGTCAGGCGGGTTTCCGTTGCTTCACGGCCATCGAGGAGTTCCAGCGTTATGTAAAGGCGGAGATCCTTGTGATGGATGCGCGCATATGAGCACCGTAGGCCAGATCGAAAAGAAAACCCAGGCTCGCGTCGTAGCCCTGTTCCGCAACACCTTGGGCTATGCCTATCTCGGCGACTGGATCGACCGGGATAATAATCGCAACATCGAGCCGGAGCGGCTGCGCGCCTGGCTGAAAACGCAAGGGCACGAGGCGGCGCTGATCGAAAAAGCACTGCGCGAGCTGATGACTGCCGCGAATGACGCGAGCAAAAGTCTCTACGACCGCAACCGCGCCGTCTATGGCCTGCTGCGCTATGGCGCAAAGGTGAAGGCCGAAGTCGGCGAGAACACGCGGACCGTCTGGCTGATCGACTGGAAGCATCCGGAGAACAACGACTTCGCCATCGCCGAAGAGGTGACGGTCAAAGGCGCGGACGCCAAAGCCAACACCAAGCGGCCGGATGTCGTGCTCTATGTGAACGGCATCGCGCTCGGCGTGCTGGAACTGAAACGGTCCACCGTCTCGGTCGCCGAGGGGATCCGCCAGAACCTGGACAACCAGAAGGAGGAGTTCATCCAACCCTTCTTCACGACCTTGCAATTCGTCATGGCGGGCAACGGCACCGAGGGCCTGCGCTTCGGCACCATCGAAACGCCGGAGAAATATTACCTGAAATGGACCGAAGACAGCCCGATCGAGAATATGCTCGATCGGCATCTGATCCAGCTCTGCGGCAAGGCACGCTTGCTTGAATTGATCCACGACTTTGTGGTGTTCGATGCGGGCACCAAGAAGCTCTGCCGGCAGAACCAGTATTTCGGCGTGCGTGCCGCGCAGGACTTCATCCGCCGGCGCGAGGGCGGGATCATCTGGCACACTCAGGGCAGCGGCAAATCGCTCATCATGGTGTGGCTGGCCAAGTGGATCCGCGAGCATGTGACAAACGCCCGCGTGCTCATCATCACCGACCGCACCGAGCTGGACGAGCAGATCGAGAAGGTCTTCAAGGGCGTCGACGAGCACATCTACCGCACCCGGAGCGGAGCGGATCTGATCGCTACCCTCAACGCCACCACGCCCTGGCTGGTGGGTTCGCTGGTGCACAAGTTTGGCGGCAAGGAAGACGGCGAAGCCGCAGAAAACGCCGCCGATCTCCTCGAAGCGATCAAAAACCTGCCGCCGGACTTCAGGCCCAAGGGCGATCTCTATGTGTTCGTGGACGAATGTCACCGCACCCAGTCGGGCGATCTCCATAAGGCGATGAAGTCCATCCTGCCCAATGCGCTCTTTATAGGCTTTACCGGCACGCCGCTGCTCAAGGCCGACAAGCAGAAGAGCATCGAGGTGTTCGGCCGCTACATGCACACCTACAAGTTCGATCAGGCGGTGCGGGAAGGCGTGGTGCTCGACCTGCGCTACGAGGCGCGGGACATCGACCAGGCCATTACCTCTCAAAGGAAAATTGACGAGTGGTTCGAGGCTAAGACCCAGGGGCTGAACGATCTGGCCAAGGCGCAGTTGAAGCAGAAATGGGGCACGATGCAGCGGGTGCTCTCCAGCCAGTCGCGGCTGGAAAAGATCGTCGCCGACATTCTCTTCGACATGAGTACCAAACCGCGCCTGATGGACGGGCACGGTAACGCCATGCTGGTGTCGGGCAGCATCTACGAGGCGTGCAAGTTCTATGAGCTCTTTGCCAAGACGGAATTGAAAGGCAAGTGCGCCATCGTCACCAGCTACAAGCCATGCGTTGCGGACGCCAAAGGCGAGAGCAGCGGCGAGGGGGATACCGACAACCTGCGTAAGTACGAGATTTACCGGAAGATGCTGGCCGCCTGGTTCATCGAGCCCCCGGAGACGGCGGTCGACAAGGCCGAGAAGTTCGAGCAGGAGGTCAAGAAAAAATTTGTCGATGAACCGGGGCAGATGAAGCTCCTGATCGTGGTGGACAAGCTGCTGACCGGCTTCGATGCTCCCTCGGCGACCTATCTCTACATCGACAAGCAGATGCACGACCACGGCCTGTTCCAGGCGATCTGCCGGGTGAACCGGCTGGACGGCGACGACAAGGATTAGGGCTACATCATCGACTACAAGGACCTGTTCAAGAGCCTGGAAGGTGCGGTACAGGACTACACCTCTGGCGCGCTGGACGGCTGTGCCTCCTGCTCGTCCTTCGAGAGTGAGGTGACGATAAAACGGGGATTCTCCCCTTTGGCCAGGAATTCTGGCTCTTCCTTCTCACCGAGCACCCCCAATAACACATCGTGCCGCAGGGTGTCGTGATCGTTGAGATCCTCGTACCCGAGCGCAATCCCATACACCCG
>JALZJW010000031.1 GCA_030859565.1 Pseudomonadota bacterium | reverse complement strand
CGTTCAAGGTGGTGCTGCAAGCGCGCCGTCCCGGCCGTTGGCACGTCCATACGATGATGAACGTGGAGGCCGCGGGCCCGATCATCGGTCCCGGCAAGTGGGTGCAGATCGACGGTACCATGGCGGATTATAAACACGAACTGACCACGCTCACCGGCAACACCGTAGACATTGAGAAGGTGGGTACGGCAGGGATCTGGGGATGGAGCTTCTTCTGGATATTCTTCGGCATCGCGTGGGTCGGGTATTGGGCGGCGAAACCCCTATTCCTTCCGCGTTATATGGCAAGGCAGGCGGGGGATGAGAGCATCGTCTCTCCCACCGATGTGAAGGTAGGTCTAGGGTTCATGGTGGCCACGCTGGTCATTACCTGGGTCGGGTACAATGCGGGGAACAGCGCCAATCCGATTACGATACCGCTGCAGGCAGGCGTCATCGGAGTGATGGAGCCGATCCCCGAGGGTACGCCTGTGGTGGAGGCCACGGTGGAGCAAGCGACTTACCGTGTTCCCGGCCGGTCGGTTATCCTGAAGGTACGGATCAACAACCGCGGCGTGAACCCGATCCAGGTATCGGAGTTCGAGACGGCGGGCATTCGCTTCCTGAATGCATCGGTGTATCAGGACGACACGAACTATCCGCCGCAGTTGCTCGCGCCGGAAGGTTTGTCGGTCGACGACAACAGCCCGATATTACCGGGACAGTCCAAGGTCGTGACCTTAACAGGCACCGATGCGGCTTGGGAAAACGAGCGTATCGCCGACGTGATCTACGATCCGGACAGCCGCTTCGGTGGTTTGCTGTTCTTCGTGGATTCGAGCGGCTTCCGTTCGATGGCTCCAGTCGGCGGACCGTTGCTCCCGAGGTTCACCTAATCGTCAATTAAGCTGACTACGCGGTGCCCCGAAAATAATTATAAGGGGCGAGTTTGCCCGCAAATCGATGTGCGCCGCCCCCAGCCATGGGGGCGGCTTTTTTTAGGGATCGAATGAACTCAAAGTAGTTCATCCGGTAAAGTTTTAGGCAGAGGACAGGAGGTAAACATGTTAAATAGGATCATGATTGGGGCGTTACTGGGCTTTGGATCCCTTACCGCTAACCCGGTCTTCGCGCATGGAGGCGCCGCGATAGAATTCGATACCTGCGTCGTCAGCTTGGGCAAGTACACAATGCACTTTACCGCCTATCAGCAAGCGACGGGAGGCGAAGAGCATTGCTGGGATGTGCCGTCGCCTGGGAAAACGATTTTAGTATTCGACCTGGTGGAAACGGTGATGCGCTCAAAACCTGCTGAGCTAAGGATCGTCGAGATGGGTAAAACCGGGGGTATCGGTGGCGTGGTCAAGACCATCGCGCATGTGCCGACCCAAGTATTCCCGCAGGGCATGATTGATGTTGAGGCGAGTTTCGAGGCCGAGAAGAAATATATAGCCGTTCTAGTCATGAGCGATGTGCGTCCCTTGGTGCTCAAGGCACCGATCCAGGTCGTGCCGAAGGGCACGAATGCGATCTATATCGGGCTCGGGCTCGCGGCGATTGGCGGGATGGTCTTCTTTGTACTACGGCGGCACCGGCAGGCGGAGACCGCATAGTGTTCAGGCCCGGGTTGCGTACTACGGCGCAGGGAAACGAAGGCCTTAGGGCATGCGGAAAACTAGCTCGGCGCGGGACGAATTAGGCTTGATCGTCGCGGTGCTTGTTGACTTCGATGGTGACGTGGGAGAGCCCGCCAAACGGGGATAACAAACTGCGGTAATAAGCGGCGGGCTGAGCCTTTCGGCTTTCAATCGATACCAAGGCCGCCAACCGGCGCGGGCTGATGTTCCAGACATGCAGGTCCGTGATGCGGGCGCTGTGGTCGGACTCAATTGCGCGCCGGATGGCCGCGAGCATTTCTCGATCGGGGGCGATGTCCAGAAGAATCGTGCATGCCTCTCGTAGCAATTGAATGCCCCAGCGCGTGATCAAGGCGGCGGCCGCGATCCCCATCAAGGGGTCCATCCAGATCCACCCGAACATTTTTCCCGTCAGCAGTGCGACAATCGCGAGTACCGAAGTGAGCGCGTCGGCGAGCACATGTAGGTAAGCGGCGCGAAGATTATGATCGTGACTCGGAGGATCGCTTAGAAAATGGGCGCACACCAGATTGACCCCTAAGCCGAGCGCCGCTACGAGTATTGCTTCGGTGAATCGAATCGGCGTTGGTTCGATTAACCTCAAGATGCATTCCGCAGCAAGCACGGCTGTAACAACCAAGAGGGCGACAGCGCTGGCAAAACCCGCGAGGACGCCGATTTTACCCGTACCGAAAGTATAGCGCTGGTCGGCGGCATGGCGGCGCGCGAATCGGTATGCGAACGCGGTAATTCGGAGAGCGGCCGCGTGTGTCGCCATGTGCCAACCGTCGGCGAGCAGGGACATGGATCCGTAGGCCATGCCAGCGGTGACCTCGACGACAGTCATCGCTGCGGTTAGAGTTAGAACCCGCTGCGATGCGCGCTCGCCGCGGGCGTTTTCGGTGGTGTCATCAGGCGGATGCTTGCACTGGGTTTGCATGTACGTTCAACGCCTAGGTGACTGAAGCCAAGGTAGCGAGGGTGTCTACGGCCGGTGTTCAAGGATCAAGCGTTTAATCGCATCGATGACCAGGTCGGGCTGCTCCAAAGGAATCATATGACCGCTGCGCTCCGCAACGATGAAGCGATGGTGTTTGAAACGGGATGCTAGATCCTTTTGCAGGGAAAGCCACTGATCTTCCAGTTGATCGCTAAGCGTCCCGCCCGCGAGTACCCGCCGGCCGCGGGCTATGACCACGACGGGTACCTTGTCGTTGGGATACGAGCGAAGCTCCCGGCTGCTTTCCGCGAACCCGGCGATTTCGCTGAATATCGCTTGCATTGAAGCCGAGCGGGCACCGAGGAGCCTCGCGAATGGCTTCAGGTCGATAGCCGACAAGGAACCGAGAATCTCGGACTCCCACAGATATTGGAGCGAACCGTGAGGATCCAAGCGGCGCATCGCTTCGATTTGAAAGAACCTATCCGCTTGCTCCTCATGCGGTGAATCGACGAGCACCAGCCCCGCCGTTTCATCCGGAAAGAGATTCGCGAATGCACGCATGTTGTACCCGCCGAACGAATGGCCGGCCAATAGGTAAGGCGGGGGCATTTCCGCGCGGTCCAACAAGGTGCGTAGCTCGGATGCGATCCGGCTGCTCGTGCGGGGCCCGGGTCCGGCGTCGCTGTGGCCGTATCCCGCGCGGTCGTAACTGCATACGCGCGTCGTCGAGGCGAGCCCGCGTTGAACGTGACGCCAGTCTAGTGACGAGCCGCCGAGCGCATGGTCCAGGATGACCGTCGGCCGGCCCTGCCCAAGGCAGGCGATATTAAGATAACGGCCGCCGATATCGATGCGCCGGGCCACTGCTTCGGTGCCGTAAGGGGGCGGTTCCGAGGCTGCGTCAAGCGGCCGGACCGCCAAGATGAGAAACAAAAATGGAACCGAAAGATGGCTTGAAGTCACAGTCCTGTGCCAAAGGGTACGAGCCCTTGTGCTACAACCGCCGGGAATAAGTTTCAAATGGCGAGCCGACGGACATTTGCTATGATCCTCTTTCGCGGGTGTTCCGCGGTGCTCTCTCGGCGACGTCAAGCATTTCGGAGCCAGCGTGTACCACGGGGAACTTCGTAGGCCAGCCGGCCAAAAACCTCAACATTCAGGAGCGCACCCCATGGATTTTTTGTCTGAATACGGGCTCTTCTCCGCCAAACTGATCACCGTCCTCGTTCTTCTGATCGGCGTGTCTATTTTCATTGTGTTCATAATTCAACGCAGTCGAGCGAGTCACGAGGAACGCCTGGAGGTCAAGTACCTTAATGACCGGTACGAAACCATGGCTCTGACATTAAAGTCGGCCATGTTACCACGGCGCGCTTTTAAACAGGCGCTCAAGGAATTCAAGGCCAAAAAGAAGCAGGGGGAAAAACTACTCACCCAACACGCCTTCAAGAAGCGCGTGTTTGTGCTGCGCTTTCACGGCGATCCGCGCGCTTTAGCGGTAGCGGCCTTGCGCGAGGAAATCACGGCGGCGCTCATGTTGGCGACGGAACGCGACGAGGTCGTGGTGCTGTTGGAAAGCCCCGGGGGTTTGGTGCATAGCTACGGGCTTGCGGCGTCCCAGCTCCAACGAATCAAAGAACGGGGGGTCCCGCTAACGGTGTGCGTCGACAAGGTCGCGGCCAGCGGCGGTTATATGATGGCTTGCGTGGCTGATCAGATCATCGCGGCGCCCTTCGCCGTCGTCGGCTCCATCGGCGTTGTCGGCCAACTTCCGAACTTCAACCGCATGCTTAAGAACCACGATATTGAATTTGAGCTCATCACGGCGGGAGAATATAAACGCACCCTGACCATGTTCGGTGAAAATACCGATAAAGGCCGCGCCAAGTTCCGGGACGATATCGAGGAGACCCACGCCTTGTTCAAGGCCTTTGTCCGGGACCATCGCGGCACGGTGGATATCGATAAGGTTTCCACCGGCGAACATTGGTATGGGGTCCAGGCGCTGGCGTTAAAACTGGTGGACGCCATACGCACCAGCGACGATTACCTGAAGGAAGCAGCCAACAAGGCGGATCTGTACGAACTTACCTATCAACGCAAGAAAAGTTTGCGCGACCGGTTGTTGACCCCGGCGGCTCAGGGTTTGACGGAATGGCGGGATCACCGATTCCTTGTCTAGTAAGTGTGATACCTCTCAGCGCAGGAATGCCGGCGTGCGCGCCAGGTAAATGCGGTAGGCGTGACCGAAGGTCTTGAGGGCGGCTTGTTCCTCTTTCCGCGCTAAACTCACGTAACTGTATATAAGGGCTGGGAACAGCAACAGAGTGATCAAGGTCGGGCCCTGAATCACGTATCCCAGCAGGATCGAGAACAGCGCGAGATACTGAGGATGCCGGACCCAGCGATAGGGCCCGGTCGTCGCCGGGGAGCCGCTTTCCAGGGATGCCCTGAGCACGGTGAAGGCATAATACAACGCGATGAGTCCGCCGAAAATAAAAACGCCTGCAATCAGATGGAAGTAGTCGAAGGCCTCGTAGCGCGTTCCTACGTTGAACAGGATCCGCCACAAGTCCCCCGCTTGATGCGAGAGCATGTCGGCCGCTGGATGTTGGACCAGGTTGTCTAGGTAGAGCGTCAGCGGGTAGCCGTAAAGCTCAACGAACTCGTCGATCAGGAACGCGCATAACAGAGCGAAGCGCCAAATCTCTTGGAACGCCCGAGGCCGGATGAAGTAATAGATTACGAGCGTCCACGCGAGCGCGTTAAGGATCACCGTACGCCAATGACCGTACGCCATTTCGGCGCCGAAATTCAATTCACCCACTGTGGATTCCTGGTTTTCAGTTGCATTCCGTCGCGCCACTCGGTCATTGGCGTAACCACTTATTCAGTGTCAGCATGTCACCGGCTACCCTTACTCGGACAACGCCTCGAGTAAGCTCTGTTGCGCCGCCCGCGGCTTATGCGCGCCCGGCGCGCAACGCTTGTAGCCCCCGTCGTTCTGCAATACCCACGCCTGGGTATTGTCCGCGAGATAAGCCGTCAAGCTCTCTTGGATCACGCGCTGTTTGAGCCGCTTGTCGTCGATCGGGAAACAGGTCTCGATGCGCCTATAGAAATTACGCGCCATCCAATCGCCGCTCGAGAGGTGAACCAGTTCCTCGCCGTCGTTGAAGAAATAAAACACCCGGCTGTGTTCCAGGAAGCGGCCGACGATGGAGCGCACTTGGATGTTTTCCGAGACCCCTTTGATTCCTGGCCGCAGGCAGCAGACGCCGCGCACGATGAGATCGATCTTAACGCCGGACTGGGAAGCGTGGTAAAGCGCGCGGATGCACTGTTCGTCGGACAGGGCATTCATCTTCGCGATGATGCGCGCCGGCCGGCCCTCGCGCGCATTGCGTGTCTCGCGCTCGATGCATTCGAGCATGGTCTTGTGCAAGGTGAAGGGGGATTGCAGCAAGCGTTTGAGCTTGCCCGGGCGGCCGAGCGCGGTCAATTGGTGAAAAATCTTGTGCACGTCCTCGGCGATGTCGGCATCACAGGTCAGCAAACCATAGTCGGTATAAAGACGCGCCGTGCGCGCATGGTAGTTACCGGTCCCAAGGTGTACGTAGCGCCGTAACTGCCGCCCTTCGCGGCGTACCACCAGCGTCATCTTCGCATGCGTCTTGTGCCCGACGACGCCATAGACGACGTGCGCCCCAGCCTCTTGCAGATCGTTCGCAAGCTCGATATTGGCCGCCTCATCGAAACGCGCCCGCAGCTCGATGACGACCGTGACTTCCTTGCCGACCCGCGCCGCGTCGACCAGTGCCTTGACAATGGCGGAATCGGCGCCGGTGCGGTACAGGGTCTGTTTGATGGTTAGCACGTTGGCATCGCTGGCCGCGGCACGGACGAAATCGAGGACGGGCGCGAACGACTCGAACGGGTGGTGGAGCAGCACGTCACCCCTGCGGATTACGTCGAAAATGTCCGTATTGCGCGCGAGCCGCGCCGGTTGACTCGGCACAAAGCCCGGATACTTCAACTCGGGCCGGTCGACTAGCTCGTCGATGGCGAGTAGCCGCATGAGATTGACGGGCCCGTGGCACTGGTAAACATCATCCGCGCCCAGGTTGAATTGATCGGTGAGGAAATGAGTCATGTCGGCGGGACAATCATCGGCCACCTCCAGGCGCACGGCGTCGGAGAATCGCCGTGAAGGAAGCTCGCCTTCGAGTGCCCGCAGCAAGTCTTCCACGTCGTCGTCGTCCACCAGGAGATCGCTATTGCGGGTCACGCGGAATTGATAACATCCCGTGGCGCGCATCCCGGGAAACAGATCCCCCACGTGGGCGTGGATGATGGACGACAAGAAAATGAAATCATACGGTCCTTCCGAATGGCTTTCCGGGATCGCGACCAGGCGAGGCAACGAGCGCGGGGCCTGCACGATGGCGATGCCGCTGTTGCGGCCAAAAGCATCCTTGCCTTCGAGGGAAACGATAAAATTGAGGCTTTTATTGAGGATGCGCGGGAACGGATGTGCCGGATCGAGACCGATCGGGCTCAATACGGGGAGCAATTCGCGATTGAAGAAGCGTTTGACCCAGCCTTCTTGTCGGGTGCTCCAATCGGCGCGCTTCAGAAAACGGATACCGCACGCCGCCAGCTGCGGAAACAGGAAATCGTTCAGGACGGCATACTGATCCTTGATGAGCGCGCGGGTGATCTCGGCGATGCGCTTGAGTTGCTCCTGGGGACTCAGGTTATCCGGCCCGGTCTGGGCCGCACCGTAAGCCACTTGTTGTTTGAGCCCAGCGGCGCGGATTTCGAAGAACTCGTCGAGATTGCTGCTGACGATGCACAGGAATTTTAGCCGTTCCAGCAGCGGTATGTTGTCATCGCGAGCTTGGTCGAGGACGCGGCGGTTGAACTCGATGAGGCTCAGCTCACGGTTGATATAGAAATCCGGCTGTCTGACATCGATGGCCGTGACCGGGGCGGCGCTTAAAGCGGGGTCTTGATTTAGCATATTCTAAGTTCCTGTGATCGGCGATTGCCGGGGCTGGGCGATAGGTGCCGACTCAAGGTTGCAATCCGGTTGATGTTAACCTAGGCGAGTGCGCTCTCAAAATGCGAGCTGAGAACCCTACGCTGGCCGCGCAGGCTGACCTCTATATTCACTCGAGCGAGCCTACGAATGGCTTCTTTGGACCTTGCCCGAAATCCGCGAAGTCCTACGCCTCATCGCAGGTCCGACATCCCTGTAACCAAACGGTAATAGAGCCCTTCCATACTAAGGTTCGTTTTGAGACTATGGAGCCAAGCTTATGAAACTGCATCAAGCCACCGTGAGCGTGGCCTTAATGGCGGGCCTTACCGCCGGTCCGATCGCGCGCGCCGTCGATACGGTCGATCCCAATCTCATGGAATACACAAAGGCGAGCGGCGTTTCCGGGAATCTTTCCAGTGTCGGGTCGGACTCGCTCAATAACCTCATGACCCTCTGGGCGGAAGAGTTCAAGCGGTTCTACCCCAATGTCAACATTCAAATCCAAGGCATGGGTTCTTCGACCGCGCCACCGGCGCTGACGGAAGGGACCGCGAACGTCGGACCGATGAGCCGGGCGATGAAAGACGTGGAGATCGAGGCCTTCGAGCAAAAATACGGTTATAAACCCACGGAAGTGGCGGTCGCGATCGACGCCCTCGCCGTCTATGTGCATAAGGACAATCCAATCCAAGGTCTGTCGGTGCCGCAGGTCGACGCTATTTTCTCGGCGACGCGAAAATGCGGTCACGGCGAGGATGTGGTGAATTGGGGCCAGCTCGGATTAACTGGCGAGTGGGCCGCGCGGACCGTGCAACTCTATGGGCGCAATTCGGTGTCGGGGACCTACGGATATTTCAAGGAAAACGCGTTATGCCAGGGCGACTACAAGGACACCGTCAACGAGCAACCCGGCTCGGCCTCGGTGGTCCAAGGTGTCACCAAGTCGCTGAACGGCATCGGCTACTCGGGCATCGGCTACAAGACCTCGGGGGTGAAGACGGTGCCCTTGGCCAAGACAGAAGGCGGCGAGTTCGTTCCGGCCACCTCGGAAGAAGCAGTGAGCGGCAAGTATCCGCTCTCACGGTTCCTGTTCGTGTACGTGAACAAGCACCCCAATAAAGCGTTACCTCCGTTGGAGGGTGAATTCTTCAAGATGGTGCTGGCCAAAATTGGTCAGAGCGTGGTGCTCAAGGATGGTTACATACCGCTGCCGGCCGTGATCGTCGAAAAGCAACTGGCCCTGGTGTCAGGATCGCCGCAGGCAATCGCCGAATAACCACTTTAAAGACTGGATCCAAAAGACCTTCTCCGGTAGAAGACCTCGGCCTCGCCTCGGCGAGGCCGCTTTTTTGTACCTATGGGCGTAAACTATCAATAAATCCTAAGAGACGCCGCGTGAACGAGGCCAGCCTGAATAACCTAGAGGCGATCGAGGGTGCCGGTGCGGCATCGCGGCTACGCAATTGGCGGTTCGTCAAGGACCGTTGCCTGCGGTACGTCATGGCGTTCGGCGGGATCTGTGTCATCGTCGCCGTCCTGTTGATCTTTGTTTACCTGCTTTCCGTCGTATTGCCGATGTTCCGTGCGGCCGCGCTCGAAGCGCGGGCCGAGTACGGCGTTCCCGGAGGCGCCGATGCCGAGACCTTATATCTTGGGACCGAGGAATACGCCGAAATCGGGCTGCGCCTCACGGCCCGCGGGGAAGTGATCTTTTTCGCGACCGGTGACGGCCGCGTGCTCGACGCGAAGCGGCTGCCTGTCCCCGCAGGCGCTAAGATCACCGCCGTCGCGGCCGGGGAGCGAAGTCAAGGCGCCGTGGCCGTCGGTCTTTCGGACGGCCGCGCTTTGCTGTTCCAAGCCCAGTACCTTATTACCTACCCCGGCGATAAGCGGCGAATCACCCCGGGTGTGCGTTATCCGCTCGGCCCGGCACCGCTGAAGCTCGCCGAGGACGGCCAGGCCCTCACCCGCCTCGCGGTGCAGTCCCATGAGGACCAGACGACCTTGGCCGCGACGACCGAGGGGGACCAGGCGATCCTCGTGAGCTTCAGGACTTCGCGTTCGTTGCTTGGTGATACGACGGCTGTCGAGCGCAAGGCGGCGGTCATTCCCGACCCCGAGGGCGGGGTGACCCACCTCGCGTTGAACGTCAAACAACGTGATCTGGTGTTGGCGAGCGCGGAGGGATTCCTGCTCTACTATGACATTACCCACACCCCGCACCTGATTGATCGGGTAAACGCGGTGTCCGATGGCGCGCGCATCACGGCGCTGGAGTATTTAAGCGGCGGGTCCTCGGTGTTAACCGGCGATTCGCGCGGGCGCATCACTCAATGGTTTCCCCTACGCGCTCAAGACAACCGGTATTCACTCGCCCGAGTGCGGGATTTTCGCGATCAGGCGCACCCCATTACCGTCATTGCCGCCGAATACTTTAGAAAGGGGTTCGCGGCGGCCGATGAGAGCGGGAGCATCGGTCTCTACCATGCGACCGCACACCGCACACTGTTGGTGACTAAGGCCACCGGCCAAGCGCTGAGCCATGTGGCGATGACACCGCGGGCCGACGCTCTGATGACGCTCGACTTCAGTCAGCAGTTGCGTTTCTATACCGTTCATAACGAACACCCCGAGGTCTCCTGGAGCTCGTTGTGGGGGGATGTGTGGTATGAGAGCCGGCAGCAACCGGAATTCATTTGGCAGTCATCCTCGGCGGCCGGCGACTTCGAGCCGAAATTCAGCCTCACGCCGCTGGCCTACGGGACTCTCAAGGCCTCGTTCTACGCGATGTTGTTCGCCATTCCCATCGCGGTCATGGGCGCGGTGTATACGGGCTACTTCATGTCCCCGGCCATGCGCGAGATCGTCAAACCGACCGTCGAGATCATGGGTGCCCTTCCCACCGTGATCCTTGGCTTTCTCGCGGGCCTGTGGCTGGCGCCGCTGGTGGAGCAACATCTTCCCGGCGTCTTTGCCGCACTCCTGATGACGCCGCTCGCGATGATTCTATGCGCCTGGGTTTGGTCACGGCTGCCGCCGAGCTGGCGGCAAGCGATCCCAGACGGCTGGGAGGCGGCCATGCTCATGCCGGTCATCGCCATGTCGATCATGCTGTCGATGGGGCTCAGCGCACCCTTGGAGGCATTCCTGTTCGCCGGCGATATGCGCGGCTGGCTGGGCCGCGAGCTGGGGTTGGCCTTCGACCAGCGCAATTCGCTCGTGGTCGGAATCGCGATGGGGGTGGCCGTGATCCCGCCGATCTTCTCCATCAGCGAAGATGCAATCTTCAGCGTGCCGCGGCACCTCACGCTGGGATCGCTGGCTCTCGGGGCGACGCCCTGGCAAACCTTGGTGCGGGTGGTGCTGCTCACGGCCAGTCCCGGAATTTTCTCCGCCTTGATGATCGGGATGGGGCGGGCGGTCGGCGAGACCATGATCGTGCTCATGGCGACCGGGAATACGCCGATCATGGACTTCAATCTCTTTACGGGCTTCCGGGCCTTATCGGCTAATATTGCCGTCGAGATGCCGGAATCCGAGGTCAACAGCACGCACTACCGGGTGTTGTTCTTGGCCGCGTTGGTGCTGTTTGCCGTGACGTTTGCCACTAACACGATTGCGGAGTTGGTCCGCCAGCGGCTCCGATCGAAATACAGCAATCTATGAGCGCGGCGCGGCGATCTTTCGAGAGATGAAATCCTTACGCGCCTGGTTCGAGAGCGGCAGCCCCTGGGTGTGGCTGTCGGCGGGCGCCGTCAGCCTGTGTTTGATCGTGGTCCTTGGTCTCCTATACCTTATCGCCGTAAACGGTCTCCCCCATTTTTGGCCTGCTAGGATTGCTGAAATCGATTACCGCGACGCGGATGGCGCTCGCCAGATTCTGATCGGCGAGATGGTCGATCGGGAACTAAAAACCGACGCTGAGCTAGCGTCCGGGGGCGAGGCGCAGGTCCTGATGAAACTCGGGAACCGGGACATCTACGGGCTTGACTTTCGGTGGGTCTCCGAACGCCGGATCACCCGCCTCGAATACCCGCGCGAGATCGTTGCCGTCGAACGCGAGGAATGGGGCAATCTCTATGGCTACTTGGCGGGCGTGGAGGAAGGCGGACGGCGGGTCGTGACCGCAGGCCATCCGATCGCCGAGCTGCGCGCGCGGCTCGGCCGCAGGCATGAGCTTAAGGCACGGATCCGCCATGTCAAGAAGGACCTCATTGGCGGAGTCAATCATGAGATGGAGAGTCTGCGCTTGCGCCAGCGCCGCCTCGAGCTCGACGGTGTTAAGGAGCGAGCGCCTTTCGCGGCCATCCGTGACTCTCGCAAAGCCTTGGAAGCCGAATACGAGCGCTTGAACGGCGATCTGGCGAAGCTTAATGAGGACATCCGCCGCGACGGCATCGTGGTGCGCGTCGCCGGCGGACAAGAGGTGAAGCTGCCCGTGGCCAAGGTCATACGGGTGTATCAGCCCAATCGCATGAGCGCCGCCGAGAAGCTAGGGCATTATATGGAGAAAATCGGCGAGTTCGTTAGCGAAGACCCGCGGGAGGCGAACACCGAAGGCGGCATCTTCCCGGCGATCTTCGGCACCGTATTGATGGTCTTGATCATGGCCATCGTCGTGACCCCATTCGGGGTGGTGGCGGCGGTCTATCTTCGGGAGTACGCCAAGCAGGGGATGTTCACGCGCATCATCCGCATCGCCGTGAACAATCTCGCGGGCGTCCCATCCATCGTCTACGGTGTGTTCGGTCTGGGGTTCTTCGTTTATTTCGTGGGCGGATCCATCGATCGGTGGTTTTTCCCCGAAGCCCTGCCCGCTCCGACATTCGGTACGGGGGGCTTGCTGTGGTGCTCGGTGACACTGGCGCTGCTTACGGTCCCGGTCGTCATTGTCGCCACCGAGGAAGGTTTGGCGCGCATCCCGAGCGAATTCCGCGAAGGCAGTTATGCCCTGGGGGCGACCAAGGCCGAAACCCTCTGGCGCATCGTGCTGCCGATGGCCAGCCCGGCGATCATGACCGGCTTGATCTTGGCGGTGGCGCGGGCGGCCGGCGAGGTGGCCCCGCTCATGATGGTGGGGGTGGTGAAGCTGGCCCCGTCGCTCGGCTTGGATGGAATCTTCCCCTATCTGCACCTCGACCGCAAGATCATGCACCTCGGATTTCATATCTATGATGTCGGCTTTCAAAGCCCCAATGTCGAGGCGGCGAGGCCGCTCGTTTATGCCACGGCGCTGTTGCTCGTGCTCGTCATCGTGGCACTGAATCTGACGGCGATCCGGGTCCGGAACCGCTTGCGGGAAAAGTACCGTGCCGCCGAATATTGAGGTGAAGACTATGGACACAGCCGATGAGCGGCGGACCGCGCCCTCGCCGCTGACTCACGGGTTCGACCCGAAGCTCTTGCAACGTACCGATCCCGAGGTGACACCCGAGGCGGATGTCAAGGAATGCCTGGGCGTCCAGGGGCTCAATCTCTACTATGGGGAAAAACGCGCGCTCAACGCTATTACGATGTCGATCCCGGAGCGCCAAGTGACGGCTTTTATCGGCCCCAGCGGCTGCGGAAAATCGACGCTGTTGCGCTGCTTCAACCGCATGAACGATCTCTACGACAGCGTGCGCATCGAAGGGGCGATCCATTTGCAGACCAAGAATATCTACGATCCGGACGTCAACGTGGCCGATCTCAGGCGCCGCATCGGGATGGTGTTCCAAAAGCCCAACCCCTTTCCGAAATCGGTCTATGAAAACGTCGCTTACGGCCTGCGGCTTCAAGGCATCAACAAGAGGCGGACCCTCGATCAGGCCGTGGAACGCTCGCTCAGGGCGGCGGCGCTCTGGGATGAGGTGAAAGACAGGATGAACGAAAGCGCCATGGCCCTTTCCGGCGGACAGCAACAACGCTTGGTCATTGCGCGCGCGATCGCCATCGAGCCCGAAGTATTATTGCTGGATGAACCCGCCTCGGCCTTGGATCCGATCTCGACGCTGAAAATTGAAGACTTGATGTACGAGCTGAAGTCGCAGTACACGATCGTCATCGTCACGCACAACATGCAGCAGGCGGCACGGGTCTCCGATTATACGGCGCTCATGTATGTGGGCGATCTCATCGAGTTCGACGACACGAAGGTGATCTTTACCAACCCCAAGAAGAAACAGACCGAGGACTATATTACCGGCCGTTATGGTTAAGCCGTTGCCGTGCGTAGAACGATGTAATATCCACTCACTCCAGAGGCTGTGCTTATGACCGCGACGAAACTCCCGCAACACATCTCCCATCAGTTCGATAACGAGCTCGAAAACATTCGGGCCAGCGTCTTGGAAATGGGTGGGATGGTCGAAGAGCATCTGAATAAAGCGATAGACGCGCTGACTCAGGGGAACCCGGGATTGGCCGAGATCGCGGCCAGCAATGACTTTAAAGTCAATGCAATGGAGGTCGCGATCGACCGGGCCTGCGCGGAGATCCTGGCACGGCGGCAACCCGCAGCCAGCGATTTGCGGCTGGTGCTCGCCATCACACGCATCATTACTGACCTAGAACGCGTCGGTGATGAGTCCAAGAAAATCGCGCGTGTGGTGATGCGCTTGACGGAAACAGAGGGCCCGAAAGCCTATTACGTAGGGGTCGTCCACATGGGCAGGCACGTGCAAGCAAATCTCCACGATACGCTCGATGCCTTAGCGCGCATGGATGCCCAGGCAGCCCTGGGTATCGCGCGTAAAGACCTTAGCGTGGATCTCGAAAACGATGCCATCATGCGCCAGTTGATTACCTACATGATGGAAGACCCGCGCAGCATCACGCGCGTCCTGGATACGGCCTGGGCGGTAAAATCGCTCGAGCGGATCGGCGACCACGCCAGTAATATTTGTGAAAGCATCATCTATCTGGTGGAGGGCAAGGACATCCGCCACAAAAGCTATGAAGTGACCGACTCAAGCGAGGCCGGGCTTGGCGTGGAAAACAATTCGTAGCGGATAATGCTGTACTTAAGCGCTCATGATTTACGGCAACGACGGACGTATGCTCATGTTGGACCAGGAACAAAACGCCCTGTCTTGCCCGTCATTCCGGCGCAAGCCCGGAATCCAGTTGGTGGGGGCAAAGCCGCAAGCGCAGCGCCGCGGTGCCGCTCAACCGAGAGTTGGAAGGCCGCACCGTGCCCGAGATCGAGCTACCACCTTGGCCACAACCGGCCTGCCAGGCCTGCGGGGGACGGCTGCGCTTCCATAGCTCACGGCGCATCCCCCGCCGTCCATTGATGCCCACAAACGTCGGACCACCCGGCTCGACACGATCCCCAGCCGATGGGTAGCCCATAGCAACTTGCAAACGCCCGCGCTGCAGCGCCCGGTGTTTTCTTCGCGTCACGGCCTCCCTTTGCCTGCTATCGCTAATCCCACCCTGAAAGGCATTATTAACAGTTCCCTAAACCCGATTACGATACCCAACACCCAGATCCGACCGCCCTCTACTCCGGCTATCTCCAGCTCCCGATGCCCATAGCCACCACATCGCCCACCCTTCACCGAAGCAATCCCCTTAATAAAGACCCCACCCAACACCGGGCTTCTTGAACATTGGATTGAAACGACCATCCATGGTCGTCTCAATCCTTACTGGTTAGGCATCTGTTTCATTGCTGCTGCGTTTGGTGGTCGGTGGAAACCACCACCATGTTGCCGCTACAAGCAGACCAAAGAGCGAGTAGCCAAGTGTGAAGACCCAAGATGGAGCCTCATAGTACAGAAGCCGCTGGAGCCAATGCTCGATGAAACTACCGCTGTAGGTTGCTACACGAGCCTTCGTACGTAGCCACATTTCCAGCGAAGTAAGTGGACAGGTGGCCCCGAACCAGGCCTGTGCTACGACGACGGCGATAGCTGCCAGGTGCGCAAGCCGGAACCATAGGGCATTGACCCACCGCCAGGCGCTGAGGTTGCCGATGATCGTAAGAATGAGGCCTCCAACGACGAAGGCAACGATGGAGAAGTGAAGCGTGAGCACAACATCAGCGAGCAGCTGATACGGCGGGTCGTCATGCACTTGGATGCCTAACCATTGATTCACTTGGCATTCCCTGATAATGCGATATTGGTGGGGTTTTCAGGCAGTTTTGCCCGATGCCCATTATCAGCAATCTCAGGGCGCCATGACGGAGACCTTAATATGCCTGACGCGACGCGAAGTCAACAACCCAAACTCCTCGATGAAGTCCGCAAGGTACTCCGTCTCCACCACTACTCCATTCACACCGAGCGATCCTATGCGGAGTGGATCGTACGATTCGTCCGTTTCCACGGCATGCGGTCCCGCAAAGCCCTCTTCCCCGCCGAACCCAAGATCGAGTCGTTCCTGACCGACCTGGCGGTGAATGGAACGTCGCTGCCGCCACCCAGTACCAGGCCATGAATGCCCTGGGGTTCCTCTACAAGCGCGTCCTCAACCACACCTTGGAGGGCCGCATCAATGCCGTACGCGCCAAGAAGATCAACGTCCCCGTTGTCGTGACACGCGAAGAGGTCGCCGCGGTCATCTCTCTGCTGGACGGAACCGCCCAACTGGTTGCCAAACTTCTCTACGGGAGCGGCTTGCGCATCATGGAAGCCGTCCGGATCAGGGTCAAGGACATCGATTTTCAGATGGAGCAACTGACCGTGCGTTCGGGCAAGGGCGACAAGGACCGATTCACCACCTTTTCCCGCCACGCTCAGGCCTTTGTTCCCGGAATCTCTCCGTGGACCCTCGTGCTGGCATCACCCGTCGCCATCATGCTGACCCCAGCGTCATCAACAAGGCGATCAAGGTGGCGGTGCGCCGTGCCGGTCTGACGAAGCAGCAGGGTGGCCAGGGCGTTCCGAATCCCTTGGACGATCTCGGCGTTTGATCTTCATCCTTTCCTGTCTGCCTAACGGGCGGAAATCGCGCGCACAGCAGGTGGGTCCGCGTAAAAAGGGATAACGATGATCGTTATCCTGCCCCATGAGGCCTATGGATGCTCGACGGGGACCCCGGATCCCTGCTCGAAGGACGAGGCCCGGGTCATGAATGTGTAGTTCCCTTCGACCGCCATGAGGCTTATCAACACAAGCAAACAAAGCGGCGGCACCAACATGGCGTACATCAGGGCCAGCCGCTCCCAGCGCATGTGCATGAAGACGGCGACTATCAGCCCCGCCTTCATCAACATGAACACCAGGATCAGAGACCACCTGAGGTAACCCTGAAATTGGAAGTAGTCGACGAGATAAGAGAACGTGCTGAGAACAAACAGCAATCCCCAGATCCACAAATAAACGCTAATCGGATGTTGTTGTCCTTCTACGTGAGCCATGTTATCCCCTACCAAAGATAAAAGAACGCAAAGATGAATACCCACACCAGATCGACGAAGTGCCAATACAGACCCATGATTTCGACCACCTCGTAGTTCCCCTTCCTGCCGGTCATAAAACCCGGCCTCTGGCGATCTAAATCTCCCCGCAAAACCTTTATCGCCGTGATGATCAGGAATATCACGCCGACCGACACGTGAAAGCCATGGAAGCCCGTGATCATGAAAAAGCTTGCGCCAAACTGGGCCGCGCCCATGGGATTGCCCCAGGGGCGTACCCCCTCTTCCACGATCAGCTTGGTCCACTCAAAAGCCTGCATGCCGACGAAGCTGGCGCCAAATAGCGCGGTCACCACCAACAAGATAAAGGTCATCTTCTTATTTTTTTCATAACCGAACTTGACGGCCATGGCCATCGTCCCGCTACTGCTGATCAAGATGAAGGTCATGATGGCGATCAGGACGAGGGGGATGTGATGTCCCGCGATCGTCAACGCGAAGACCTCACTGGGATTGGGCCAAGGGACCGTGGTGGACATGCGCACGGTCATATAACTGGTTAAAAAACAGGTGAAGATAAAGGTATCGCTGAGGAGGAAGATCCACATCATGGCCTTGCCCCAGGGGACCTTTTTAAACGCCCGCTGGTCCGAGGACCAGTCGGCGACGATGCCTTGCAAGCCTCCAGGCAGAGGAGGGGATGCTCCCGCACTTGTCAGCACAGAATGCGTCATATACTTTGATTCCCGTTACGTAGACAACAGCAGACCGAACAAAATCAGCCAAACCACGAGCAGAAAGTGCCAGTAAACGGTGCACAGCTCCACGCTCAAGCGCACGTCCGCCACTTCAAAGCCGCGCCACACCTTGGCGGTGGTTCTGCCCCAGACCCACAGACCGCCCAACAGGTGCAAGCCGTGCAGCGCGGTGAGCAGGTAAAAGAAATCGCTTGCGGGGTTCGTCGCTACATAAAAACCCGAGGCGTTCAGTTGTCGCCACGCCCAAAGCTGTCCTGCCAGAAAGGCAAAGGTGAAAGCGCCTGCGGCAAGCAGGCCGACTTTCACGCCGCCTATCTGCCCCCGTTGTGCCGCCGTTCGTGCCCGTTGAAAGCAGGTACTTCCCAGGATCAGCAGTGCCGTGTTCCACCACAGCACCAACGGATCGTCGAAGGTAGTCCAGTCCGCTCCCATCCTGCGCATGAAGTAGGCGCTGATAAAGAGCGCAAACAGAGACGTGGCAACAGCAAGAAACACGCCAAGCCCGACTTTCACTGGGGGCAGGGATACCGCACTTTCGCCGCGAAGGTTTTCGATCGGGTGCTGCTGCTCGATCCAGGGCTTGGTGTTTAGCGTTCGCCGCAATAGCCACCCTACAATAATGGCCAAGATTGCGGCCGTAACCACCAATGCGATGGTCACGACTACGTTTCCTCGAGGCCCCTGGTTTTCTGACCCGTCGGCTGGTTTTGCGGTATAAAGTCCTCATCGGCGCCTGGCACGCTATAGTCGTAAGCCCAGCGATAGACCACCGGTAGCGTGGGGCCAAAGTTGCCGTGTTTGGGCGGGGTATCGGGGGTTTGCCACTCCAGGGTGGTGGCGCCCCAGGGGTTGCCACCCGATGGCTTGCCTTTGAAATAACTCCAGACCAGGTTGTACAAAAACACCACTTGGATGGCCCCCACGATCAATGCCGCGATGGTGATACCGGCGTTCAAGGAGTACGCCGATTCGGGAATAAAATCAGTTTTTCCCATGGCGTAATACCGGCGGGGCACGCCCAAAAAGCCCAGGTAATGCATGGGATAGTAAATCGCATAACTCCCGATGAAGGTGGCCCAGAAGTGAAACTTGCCCAGGGTATCGTTCAGCATGCGCCCGGTGATCTTGGGGTACCAGTGGTAGATCGCCCCGAACACAACCATGATGGGCGCCACGGCCATCACCATATGGAAGTGGGCGACCACGAACATGGTGTCCGAAAGCGGGAGATCCACGGTCACGTTACCCAGGAACAGGCCCGATAACCCGCCGTTGATAAATGTGAAGACGAAGCCGATGGCAAACAGCATGGGGACGGTGAGGTGGATGTTACCCCGCCACAGCGTCAGCACCCAGTTGTAGACCTTGACGGCGGTGGGGATGGCGATGACCAGCGTGGTGATGGCGAAAAAGAAGCCGAAGTACGGGTTCATGCCGCTGACGTACATGTGGTGCGCCCACACCACGAGGCTCAGGACGCCGATGGCCAGGATGGCCCACACCATCATCCGATAGCCGAAGATGTTTTTTCTCGCATGCACACTGATGAGATCGGAGACGATGCCGAAGGCAGGTAGAGCGACGATGTAGACCTCGGGATGGCCGAAGAACCAGAACAGGTGTTGAAACAAAATCGGGCTGCCGCCCCCGTAATCAAGCTGTTGTCCCATCGAAACGATGGCGGGCATGAAGAAACTGGTACCCAGCAAGCTGTCCAAGGTCATCATGATGCAGCTGACGAACAAGGCGGGAAAGGCCAACAGCGCCAGGATAGTGGCCATGAAAATGCCCCATACGGTCAAGGGCAGGCGCATCATCGTCATCCCCCGGGCGCGCGCCTGCAACACCGTCACCACATAGTTCAAACCACCCATGGTGAAACCGACGATAAAGAAAGCCAGGGAAACGAGCATCAAAATAATGCCCCAACTCGCCCCCGGAGTGCCCTCGAGGATGGCCTGGGGCGGGTACAGGGTCCAGCCGGAACCCGTGGGCCCGCCGGGCACGAAGAAGCTCGCCACCAGTAACAGCACGGCGAACAGATAGACCCAGTAACTCAGCATGTTGACATAGGGGAAAACCATATCGCGGGCGCCGACCATCAGCGGGATGAGGTAGTTGCCAAAACCCCCTAAGAAAAGCGCGGTGAGCAGGTAGATGACCATGATCATGCCGTGCATGGTGACAAACTGCAGGTAATTGCTTGGGTCGATAAAGGAAAAGGTGTTCGGGTACCCCAGTTGCAACCGCATGATCCCCGACAACACCAAAGCCACCAACCCCACCGCGATCGCGGTGATCGAGTACTGGATGGCGATGACTTTGGCGTCTTGGCTCCAGATGTACTTCCCAATGAAAGTTTTCGGATGGTAGAGTTCTACCTCTTCAACTTCGGCAGGTGGGACGTAATCCGATTCGTCATGTGCGACGTAAGCCATTAGAATTTCCTCTTCGCTAATTCTTCATTACTCAACGCCCAGCGGACCGGCCATCACAAGGTATTGATGTAAGCAACGAGGTCATTGATTGCCTGATCGTCAACCAGAATGTCGGCCATGAGGCCCATCTGCGGACCGTACATGTCTTGTGGGTGGGCGCCGCGTATACCTTGTTTGAAATTTTTCAACTGAGTAATCATATACCAATCGCTCATACCCGCATGCCGCGGGGCATTTGCGGACCATCTGCCCTGCCCATTAGGACCGTGACAGGCCCCACAGGTCGCATAGATCTTTTTACCTCTGGCTGCATCCCCGTTTACCGTGGCGGGGGCGGGATTATCGGGCAGCGTCTTGATATAAGCGACGACATTCTCTATGGCGACGTTATCCACCAGCGTTGCCGCCATCGGAGCCATCATTCTACCGAACACATCCTTGTCGTGCGCACCCCGCGCACCTTGCTTGAAGTATTTCAATTGCCGTTTCATGTACCAGTCTTCCAGTCCGCTCAACTTCGGCGCATTCAGCGCAAGATTACCCTCTCCTTGCGGGCCATGACAGGCCGCACACGCGGCATAGAGTGGCTCGCCCTCTACTGCATCGCCGGCCGCTCGAGAGGAAGATTGCGCGAACGTAGGGTGGCTGCTTAACCACGTTTGAAACGCGGTCTGTTCCTCTACCACGACGCTGCCGCGCATGGCGAAATGCCCAATGCCACATAATTCTTCACAGAGGATCTCAAATTTCCCGGTCCGGGTGGGGGTGAACCACAAATAGGGGACCATGCCCGGCACCAGATCCATTTTGACCCGGAACTGTGGCACTGCAAAGTTATGCAGAACGTCCGTGGAGCGGAGCAACACCTTGACCGGCTTGTCGATAGGGAGATGTAGCTCGTTGCTGGCTATCAGCACATCGTCCTGTCCACTGGGGTCGTCCGGATTTATACCAAAAGCATTTTCAACGCTAACGTATTTGGGATTGACCGTGCCCAGCACGCCATCCTTCCCGGGAAAGCGAAAGCTCCAGTGCCACTGCTGGCCAATCGCCTCAATCACCGACGCTTCTTTCGGTACCTCGACAAATTTCGCCCATACAAACAAGCCGGGTGCCAACATGGCGACGACGCCTAGCGTGGTCAATCCGATGAGCCACCACTCCACCTTCTTGTTCTCGGGTTCATATTTCGCCCGCCTTCCCTTCTGGTAACGGTAGCGGAATACGGCATAGGCCATAAAAAGATTGATCGCGACGAAGACAAACCCCGTGACCCAGAACGTGATCGTTACTGTGTCATCGATCATGCCCCAGTTGGAGGCGATCGGTGTGAAATACCACGGGCTCAGGAAATGAAACAGGACGGAGACAACGACCATCAACACCAACACAATCGCAACAGCCATGACTTGTTAAATCGCTCCTCGCCTATCGTGTGATATGTCTCGCCGCTCGCTCCGCGGCTCCTGGCGCTCGGGTTGCTCGCGACGATCCGTTCACATGCTCTCAGTTTTGACTTCCCACGAATCGTCTCGCGCGGTATTAGGTATCTAACCACTTACACCGGCGGCCGACGCACATTATGCTGAACAACATCCCGGAATTCCAGATCCTGATTTAGTATGTAATGTTGGCAACGCCCGTGAAAGTGCATATTCAGTACGGACCGAAACCCGAACATCTCGCCGCGCTGCGCGAGTGCCTGCACCCGGAAATCCGGTTGACGGTTGGAGATGTTCCGCCGCGGCCGGCCGATTTCGAAATCCTCGTCCACGGATTTCCAAGCCGCGCGGATATCACGGCGAGCCCGAAGCTGCGTGCTTTGATCGTTCCGTGGGCGGGCGCCCCGATCGAGACCCTGGATCTCATGCGGACTTTCCCCGGCATTCCCGTCCATAGCCTGCACTATAACGTAGGGCCCACCGCGGAGATGGCGATCGCGTTGTTGCTCGCGGCGGCCAAGATGATCGTGCCGTTCGACCGTAATTTCCGCCAGCACCGCTGGGCTTCGCCCTTCCAGGATACGCCGGGCGGTGTGGCTCTCGAGGGAAAGACCGCGCTTATCCTCGGCTACGGACGCGTGGGACGCCGTGTGGCGAGCACCTGCCGCACCTTCGGCATGCATGTGATGGCGACGCGTCAGCATCCCGAACCCGCGCCTCCCGATGAGGTCTACGCTCCGGAGGCGCTGCCGAGCCTCCTGCCGAACGCTCACGCGCTCATGCTCTGTGTGCCTCACACCCCGCGCACGGACGGGTTGATCGGCGAGAAGGAGCTAGCGTTGCTCCCACCCGATACGGTGCTGGTCAATGTGGCTCGCGGCGCGATCGTGCAAGAAGACGCATTGTATCGCGCACTCAAGGCGAGGAGGCTGTTCGCGGCGGGACTCGACGTGTGGTACCGTTATCCTACCGAGGCCGAGCGGGAAGTCGGTGTCGCGGCCGCCCCGTCAAGCTTCCCGTTTCAAGATCTGGATAACGTCGTCATGAGCCCCCATCGGGCGGGCTGGTCCGAAGAAACGGAGATCGCGCGCGCCGTCCATTTGGCCGCTTTGCTCAACGCCGCCGCGCGCGGGCAGCCTATGCCCCACCGCATCGATACTCACGCGGGCTACTGATCCTCGGCGCGACTCGGTCTACTCCGAGTCCTGGTCGAGCCGCAGGGCCGCGGAGTTAATGCAGTAACGCATTCCCGTCGGCGCCGGGCCATCGGTAAAGACATGGCCGAGGTGGGCGTCGCAGGCGCCGCACAGGACCTCGGTGCGCCCCATGTCGTGGCTAGTGTCGGTTACGGCGCTCACGCTGTCCTTCTGCGCGGGCGACCAAAAGCTCGGCCAACCGGTGCCCGAATCGAATTTGGTCTTGGAATCGAAGAGCGGTGCGCCACAGCAGACGCAGCGATACATGCCGGGCTCCTTGCAGGCATGGTAGGCGCCCGAAAACGGCGGTTCGGTCCCGTTGGCACGGCAAATGGTGTACTGCTCTCTAGTGAGCAGCGAGCGCCATTCGGCCTCTGTCTTAGTGATTTTCATGCAAGGCTCCGTGTAGACGTTAGCTCAACAGTCGCGGAACACCACGGTAAGAAACGCGGCTTGGCCGGCGGCGCGGGCGATAAACTCGCGCTGGATGGCGTAGGCCTCTTGTTCGCGCAAACGTGAATCCCGGCAGCCGGTCGGATCGAATTTTCCGCTCAGGTCTTGGAGATAATGTACCATCTCATGCACGATCAGCCCGCGGGTCGATACGGTATCTTGAGCTTTGAGACGCTCATCAATGTAAATCGTGCCCTGGTTGTCATACCAGCCGATGGCGCCGCACTTCTTTCCGCCGCAGGCGTGCTCGACGAAAAACCGGTGCGGGGCATATTCGATGACGGGTAGGTGAGCGGGGCTGGGATAATGGGACAACATCACGGCCCAACTCATCAGGGCCGCGATCGCATCGGTGGAATCCATCTCCAATACCTCCTCGGCGCCTCGGCCGTGGTCCGGTTCGTAGGTTGCGGCCGCCGCGCGGCTAGTGATCTGTAACTCAAATAAGCTAGAAAATACAATCGGCGCCGAAAACCAGATCCGTCATTCCCGCGGAAGCGGGAATCCAGCGCCGGTCGATGCTCCCTATGGATTCCGGCTCGCGTCCGCTGCGCGGACTTGGCCGGAATGACGGGTATGTGTTATGCGGCGTGTTTCTGTGACACTCCCCTAGTGATCCCGAGCGATTCCGTCGCCGGGTTAGGCATCGATCCTACGCCGCTTACTCCCTTGCGGGAAGAAGCGCCTCCAGCGCGTCCCAGTCCAAGTGATTGCGATCGATTTTTAGATACACGATCCCATCCTCGCTGACCACGACCGCTTCGGCGACGCCCGCCAGGCCGCCGAGCTTTCCTGCGAGCGTTCCGGCCTCGGTGCTCGAAAGTTGACCAACCTTGACCATGTGATTGCTGAGGTGCCGCGGAAGGCGGGTGCCGATTGCGATCAGGAACCAGAGCGCGGTGATCATGGTACAGAACGCGAAAACCCCGGCGATCCCGAGTTTCCCGAGCAGCCAGCCGCCCAGCGCTCCGCCGATAAAGATCCCGAGGAACTGCGACATCGCATAGATCCCGAGGGCCGTGCCGCGCCTATCCGCGGGCGCCACGCGCGACACTAAGGCGGGGAGGTGCGCCTCCAGGAAGTTGAAACCGCTGAAGAAGAGAGCCACCAGCAGCAAGAGTGGCGCGTAGGCGTTGTGAACGAAGAAAAGTCCAAGTTCCGCGCTTCCGAGGAGGCCGATGGCGCCGAGGAAGATGGCTTTCCCCTGCGCGCCTCGATCGGCCAGGCGCAGAAGAAGCGCCATGACGAGGAACGAGATCAGGAGGGCGGGCAAATACACCCGCCAGTGATCGGCGCTCGCGAGGTTCGCATGGTCGCGCAAGGCTATCGGTAGCGCGACGAAGCTGGCCGTCAAGCTCATATGCAACAGCATGATGCCGGCGTCCAGACGCAGTAGCTCGGGATGCGCTAAAGTCGCGCGAAGGTGGCTCAATTGGGGCTCGCATTCGCGGTGAAACGTGCTGCGCTCGGGCGCGGGCACGGCGAGGAATAAGACCGCGAGGGCAGCCAGCGCCAAGGCGGCCGAGATCCAAAACAACCCCTGCAAACCTACCCGCGCATCGAGCACGGGCCCCATGACAAAGGCGCTGGCGAAGGCGAGGCCGATGCTGATGCCGATGAAAGCCATGATCTTGGTGCGTTGTTCTTCGCTGGTGAGATCGGCCGCCAAGGCCATCACCGCGGCGGAGATGGCTCCGGTGCCTTGCAGGCTGCGGCCCAGGATGACGCCGAGGACGTGATCGGAGAGGGCGGCGGTGGCGCTGCCGATCGCGAATAACACCAGCCCCGCCGCGATGACGGGCTTGCGCCCGAGCCGGTCGGAGAGGCTTCCGAACGGGATCTGAAACAGGGCCTGGGTTAGACCGTAGGCGCCTAGCGCGAGGCCGGTGAGAAGCGGGGTTGCGCCCGCGAGTTGGGTGGCGTACAAGGAAAATACCGGTACGATAAGAAAGAGTCCGAACATCCTGAGCAGAAAGATCGCACTGAGCGAAGCCGCCGCGCACAATTCGACCGTGCTCATTTTCTGGCCCGATGGCGCCATGCCGTTTTGCCTCATCGCCGCGATCATCCTTAAAATTCAAACTTTGCTTGCTTGGGTAGCGTAACGCTTCATGGAAACCATTCGCATCCGCGGCGCGCGGACGCATAATCTAAAGAACATCGACATCGACTTGCCGCGCGGCGCCCTCACCGTGATCACGGGCCTCTCGGGTTCGGGCAAATCCTCCTTGGCCTTCGATACCATTTATGCCGAGGGTCAACGGCGTTATGTCGAATCGCTATCCGCCTACGCGCGCCAGTTCTTATCCATGATGCAAAAGCCGGATGTCGATTCTATCGAAGGCCTTTCACCCGCTATCGCCATCGAACAGAAATCCACTTCGCACAATCCACGCTCGACGGTGGGGACCACCACCGAGATCTACGATTATCTGCGCCTACTGTTTGCGCGGGTCGGGGAACCCCGTTGCCCGGAGCACGGTTCGGTGCTCGCGGCGCAGACCATCAGCCAAATGGTGGACCAAGTGGTGGCCGAGCCCGAGGGCACGCGCTTGATGCTGCTCGCACCGGTGGTCCAGGGCCGCAAGGGCGAGCACCGCGACATCCTTGACGGACTCGGCAAGCAAGGCTTCGTGCGCGCCCGCGTCGACGGCCGCGTGATCGATCTCGACGAGCCGCCGGCGCTGGCATTATACAAAAAACATGCAATTGAGGCGGTGGTCGATAGGTTCAAGGTGCGGGCCGATCTCGAGCTGCGTTTGGCCGAATCGTTCGAGACGGCGATTAAGGTCTCCGGGGGCGTCGCCCGGGTCGCATTCATCGACCATCCGGAACGCCCCGAGCTGGTGTTTTCGGCGCGCTTTGCCTGCCCGCATTGCGCCTATAGCATCGAGGAGCTCGAGCCGCGCCTGTTCTCCTTCAACAATCCGGCCGGGGCCTGCCGCGATTGCGACGGGCTCGGGATCGCCGAATTCTTCGACCCCGCGCAGATCGTGCGGCACCCCGAGTTGAGCCTGCCGGGCGGCGCCATCCCTGGATGGGACCGGCGCAATGTGCATTATTTCCAGCTCATGTCGGATTTGGCCGCGCACTATGACTTCGATCTCGATACCCCGTTCAAAGACCTATCCGAAGCGATCCAACACCTCATCCTTGAGGGCGGAGGGAGCGAGGCGATCGCGTTCCACGATACCGACAGCGAGGGTGCGACACGGACGCGCCGCCACCGCTTCGAAGGGGTCATTCCGAACTTGAAACGGCGCTACCGGGATACCGAATCGAACCTGGTCCGCGAGAAGTTGCGCAAGTATATCAGCACCAAAGCCTGTCCGGCGTGTGGCGGCACACGCCTCGGCACCCAGGCGCGTTCGGTCTTCGTCGGCGGCTTGCGCTTGCCCGAAATCACGGCGATGACGGTGGAGAAGGCGCGGGAATTTTGCGAGGCTCTCCGCATCGACGGTTATAAGGGCGAGATCGCGGCCAGGATTGTGAAGGAAGTGAGCGCCCGGCTCCGGTTTCTGGTTAATGTCGGGCTCGACTATCTCACGCTCGATCGCAGCGCGGATTCGCTCGCAGGCGGAGAAGCCCAGCGGATCCGCCTCGCAAGCCAGTTGGGCGCCGGCCTGGTGGGTGTCATGTACGTGCTCGACGAGCCCTCGATCGGTCTCCACCCGCGCGATAATCGGCGCCTCCTCAATACGCTTTGTCACCTCCGTGACCTCGGCAATACGGTGATCGTGGTCGAGCACGATGAGGAAGCGATCTGGGCCGCGGACCACGTGCTCGACATGGGACCGGGCGCCGGGATCCACGGCGGCCGGGTGGTCGCCGCCGGTCCAGCGGCGGCCGTGGCGCAGCATACCGAATCGCTGACCGGCCAATATCTCTCCGGCCGGCGGGCGATCGCCTTGCCGCGCGTCCGGACTCCCGCCGATGGCAGACCCGCGTTATACCTGTATGGGGCCCGGGGAAACAATCTCAAGTCGATAGACGTGGAGTTTCCCTTGGGGCTCATGATCTGCGTGACCGGCGTGTCCGGATCGGGGAAGTCGACGCTCATCAGCGACACTCTGTATCCGATCGCGGCGCGGCGCTTGCACCAGGCGCATATCGAGCCGAAGCCGTATGCCGAGGTCGAGGGGATCCAATGGCTGGATAAGGTCGTCGACATCGATCAAAGCCCCATCGGGCGCACCCCGCGTTCCAATCCCGCCACTTACACGGGTCTATTTGCTCCGGTGCGCGAGCTTTTTTCCGCCACGCAGGAAGCGCGTTCGCGCGGCTATATGCCGGGCCGCTTCAGCTTCAACGTCAAGGGCGGGCGCTGCGAGGCCTGTCAGGGCGAGGGCATGATCAAGGTCGAGATGCACTTTCTCCCCGACGTTTATGTGGCGTGTGATCTCTGCAAGGGCTCGCGTTATAACCGCGAGACGCTCGATGTCAAGTACAAGGGCAAGAATATTGCCGAGGTTCTCGAGATGACGGTGGAGGAGGCGCGGGCCTTCTTTGACCCCGTTCCGGCGATTGCGACCAAGCTCCAGACCTTGATGGAGGTCGGGGTTTCTTACCTCAAGCTCGGCCAAAACGCGACCACGCTCTCGGGCGGGGAAGCCCAACGCCTGAAGCTATCGCGCGAGTTGTCGCGACGCGATACCGGCGCCACCTTGTACATCCTGGACGAGCCCACGACCGGTTTGCATTTCCACGACATCGAGCAATTATTGCACGTGCTCCATCGGCTTCGCGATCGCGGCAATACGGTGGTGGTCATCGAGCACAACCTGGAGGTGATCAAGACCGCGGATTGGATCATCGATCTCGGGCCGGAGGGCGGGGAGGGCGGCGGCCGGATCGTCGCGGCGGGTACGCCCGAGATGCTGGCGGCCGACCCGCGTTCCTACACCGGGATGCATTTAGCGCCGGTGCTGGCGCGCCACGCTCCGAAAGAATCGCCTGCCCTAAACGCGCAGCCGGCCTAGCTAGGAACGGTGGCCTCCGGGCGTCGCAAAATAAACCCCTCCCCATTGTACGGAGAGGGATAGGAGGGGGCAGAGGCAAAACGCACTCCCGAAGCGGCGACGGTGCAGCGTCCTACGGCTCAACACCCATACTCATGCCTTTTGCGGTTAGCTAACGCGCTCGGCGTAGCTTTCGGCGGGGTCCGAGCTCGCTTTCGTAGAGGCGCTTCACGCCATCTCCCAGCGATGTTTCGATATCCCTGATGTTTCTTACCAGGCGCTCGAACCCTCCGATCTCGACCGAGGCGGCTTGGTCCGTCCCCCACATGGCTCGATCGAGCGTGATGTGGCGTTCGAGGAAGGTCGCGCCCAAGGCGACCGCGGCGAGCGAGGGGGCGAGGCCCACCTCGTGACCCGAGTAACCAATCGGCACCTCGGGATACATGCCCTTGAGCGTCTGGATCATGCGCAGGTTAAGCTCGTCAAGCCCACAGGGATAGGTCGATGTGGAGTGGGCTATCAACAGGTTTGCGGCGTTACCGATGGCGTTCACCGCCGCGGTGATCTCGTCCAACGTGGACATGCCGGTGGAGAGCATCACCGGCCGCCCTGTCGCGCGAGCCTTGTTCAGCAACGGTAGATCGGTGAGCGCCGCGCTCGCCATCTTGTAGAAGGGTGGATCGAAGTGCTCCATGAAATCCACGGAGGCCTCGTCCCAACACGAGGCGGTCCAGTCGATCCCGAGCGTTCGGCAGTAGCGATCGATCTCCGCATACTCCGGCCGGCCGAGTTCGACCTTGTGCCGGTAGTCGATGTAGCTCATGCGGCCCCAGGGCGTATCGCGCTCGATGTGCCACTGGTCTTGCGGCACACAAAGCTCCGGAGTGCGTTTTTGAAACTTGATCGCATCGGCCCCGGCGCGCTTGGCACCCTCGATGAGCCGCTTGGCGATCTCGACCGAGCCGTTATGGTTGATGCCTATTTCGGCGATGAGGTAGACCGGCTCCCCGTCACCGATCATGCGTCCTCGAATGTTGACGATTGGGCGTGACATACGCTTCGTTCTCCTACTATTCGGTAGGGTGCTACCAGACCGTAAACCCGCCGTCCACGACCAGGTTCGCGCCGGTCATATAGGCCGAGGCATCGGAGGCGAGAAAGACGAGCGCCCCCATGTAGTCCTCCGGTGCGGCCATACGCCCCAACGGCGTGCGCCGCGAGTACTCGGCAATGAAATCATTGTCCTGCTCGTTTTCGACACCCCCGGGTGACAGCGCATTGACCCGCACCCCGCGCGGCGCCCAATAGGCGGCCAAGAAACGCGTGAAGGCGAGCACCGCGCCTTTGGTCGTCGGATAGACCGGTGACTTATAAAATCGCTGCTGGCCGTGACGGTCCCGGTACAGGGACTGGTCCGGCGCCACGAGCCCATAGGTCGAGGCAATGTTAATGATACTGCCGTGGCCGCGCGCCGCCATCCGCGCGCCGATGATCTGAGAGCACAAGAATACCCCGGTAACATTAACGTCTAATGACCGTTTCCAGTGCTCCAAGGGATAGTTCTCGAATTGCGAACCCTCAAGCGCCACCGACGGGCTTTCGAAGCGGTCGTCGACGGCGGCGTTATTGACCAGAATGTCAATTTGACCGGTGCGGTCGAGCACCGCATCCAATAGCCGCCGCACGGATACGGGATCGGTGACGTCCGCCGCATAAGCGAGTGTGCCCTGGCCAAGCTCATGGGCGACGGCCTCGCACGCGGCTTGCTCCAAATCCGTCGCGACCACCACCGCGCCCGCTTCGGCTAAAGCCTTGCAGTGATAACGGCCCAGGAGCCCCGCGGCACCGGTGACCACGGCCGTTTTACCGTGCAGGGAAAAACGCTCCAGTGTGTTCATGGGAATTTAGAATGCCTCAAAGTCATCACCTCGATAGCCTGAACAGCCAGGCAATTTCCTGAGAGGCAGTTGCCAGAACTACCCCAACAATGAGCCAGACGATTCCAACAACCTCTATATGCAAATTTCCCGCTCCGAACGATTCCAGTCGATCGCGTATCTCTTTATCGGATGCATCGCGGACTAGCTTTCCGCCTCAATCTCTTTTCCCCACTTTGTTGCTTCCGTTTGCACTTGCGCTTGTGCGTCAAGCGCGAGGCGTTTGACGGTCTCGACGTTCTTCTCAAGTGCATTGAGGTGATCCTCAACCTTTGGTTCAGGTGGTAACCCGTGCCAACCGTACGCGTAGCCAGAGCCCATGGATTCACTGGAGGCAACTCCAGTTAGTCCAATAGTGCGCGATTCTGCCGTCCACCGCGGGAAGCGCTGCATCCAGTTTTGGAGCATCTCAATCAAGCTTGGACGCTGGAAAACACGACGCTTGTCACGCAAGCCGACGGCAACCGTCAAAATGCCAAAAATCTCAAGAAAGATTCCCGTATAGCGAACGCGATCATCAGCGCTTCCGGGAAGAAACATCGCTACTAGCCCAACTGCGCCAATAACGGCAAATGCGCCCCATGCAGGCCAAGCTTCCCACCACCACCTCCCTAGCGCCCGAAGCCACTGCATCATGCGTTTCATCATTGCGTTCCGAAGCTACGTGATGCCTAAACGAACAAGCTCACCGGGCGCGACGCTAGGCGCTCCGGCGCAGCGCCTGGTTGGGCCAGTCTCATGACGCAATGAAACGCCGAAGGAAGCGATCTTCCTCGTCTTTGTTCTTACAATGATAAGTGCCACTAATCATTTAGCGTAACGTTTCCCCATTTGGGACCGATTTTTTCTTCGCCCTTGGCCAGATCGGTTGCCCCGGAGCTCTTCTTCGTTAATACCGCCCTTTGGCATTGGGTTGACGGTCCAAGTTTCTGCAAGGTTGACCGTAGAGCCGTCGGACGCCGACTGAATAGGCGTTCCCGAATCCAAGGTGACGCGGTATGCGCGTGGAGCCGGCGGGTTACGTGGCGCCCGCGCCTAATCCGACCCCCGACTCAGCCCCCTATTAACCCGTCGCGTAACGCCGCTGGCCGGTCGCTTTCGGGACTACCCGCACCGCGCAGTACTTAAACTCGGGGATCTTCCCGAAAGGGTCCAAGGCGTCATTGGTGAGGAGGTTCGCGGCTGCCTCGTGGTAGGAGAAGGGCATGATGACGGTCCCGCGTTGAATACCGTTGGCAGTACGCGCGGGACCTTCGATGGCCCCGCGGCGCGATGCCACGATCAATACATCACCGTCTTTGCCGCCGATCGAGGCCAAATCCTCGGGGTTGATGTAAATCGATGCCCGCGGCTCGATCGCATCAAGCACCACCGAGCGCCGCGTCATGCTGCCCGTATGCCAGTGCTCGAGCTGCCGGCCGGTCAAAAACACGAACGGGTAATCGTGATCGGGAAGCTCGGCGGCTTTGGTGTAAGCCGCGGGAACGAATCGGCCTTTACCGCTCTTGGTCGGAAATCCGTCTTGAAACAGGATGGGTTCGCCCGGATCGCCTTCCTGCTCGCAAGGATAGGTGACCGAATCGTCTTTCTCCAAACGCTCCCAGGTGATCCCGGCCATGCTGGGCGCGGCCTTGCGGATCTCGGCGAACACCTCGGCCGGGCCGGAATACGACCAATCGAGACCCAAGCGGCGGGCCATTTCTTGAATGATCCAGAGATCCTGGCGGGCATCGCCCGGCGGGTCAATCGCCTGCCTTCCGAGCTGCACGCGCCGGTCGGTGTTGGTGAAGGTCCCGGTCTTTTCCGGGAAAGCCGAGGCGGGGAGCACCACGTCCGCGAAACCGGCGGTTTCCGTGAAGAAGATATCCTGGACCACC